>NZ_MVQM01000168.1:0-108620 GCF_002067195.1 Pelotomaculum sp. PtaB.Bin117
GCCAAACCAATCTGTTTTTCAAAGAAAGATTCTTGAATTTAACAGGTGAAAGTATTTTCATAAAATAACCCCTCCCTATAACTTGATAACAAAAGACCTAGTTAATTCCGCCCATCTGATACCTCCTTGACAAAAATTTAGCGTATTCGGAAACTCAAAAGGTTACTTTTTTCAATATCGCTAGCAATGGCGATATTTTTCAATGTATTGGCCTAGATATGTACTTGACTTTCAAAAACCACTCCCCAAATTGCGATGAATGGATTTTACTGCTTATTACAAAGGAATTGTATAAAAACAAGTTCCGTTTGTGTTTCAAATTACTACACTGTAAAAAAAGTGGACAAACATGTGAATAACCGGCGAATCCTTGGATAGAGCCTTTAATAGTTACAAAAATGAACACTAATATTAAACACGTATAACCACATTATTTGTAAATCCGTGGTTTTTCGAGCTGGCATAAATGAGGGGTGATTTCTTTGCTATCTGTTAAATACTCTGATACGCTCGGACAACGAGCCATAGTATTACAAGTAACCTATTTGAAACAACCTGTTTTGAGCTCAAGACTGAGCATGAACGGATACCTTTTAAGATGCCAGATAAAAATACTCATTATGAAGCTGTAGCTAACTTCATGAGATAATATAATAACAGGCGCTTAAAGTATCGTGCTACCGTCTGCTGCAGAGCCAGAACGACTTTAAAATTGATTATGTACGCTTAAGACCAAAAGGAAAGCCAAAATTTCTGTGCTGTAGCCAATGTATTGACCAGAACAGCTACCACCCCTATTTTCATCACTTACAAGATACTCATCTAGAAGAAGATTCACAATATTGAATTCCTAATCAATTTTTTCGCCAACTGCCCGCATGATTTCTAGTAAAACCTCTTTGCTATTAAACTATTTACGTTTAAGAGTATATGCAAATTTTTTGCCATCATTTAATTAAACAGCAATGATATGCGATAATAAAGCTCAAAATACATTATACAAATTGACAATTTGTATAATGTATTCAATATTTTTAAGCAGCAATAAATCCATGTTATTAAAACTGACAGAACATATAAACAGTTGTCGTGGCAATATAACTACCGGATGGAATTATTTATTCAAGTGGAAGATGAGAGCGCCACTTACCGGGATGCCTATTTGTTGCTCAGCAACCGGTATGATGTGCCGGAAGAAGTTGCAGCGGTTTATGTCAAGCGCTGGCGTATTGAAGTGTTCTATCGTACCTATTATGCTACGCAAGGTGGGAATGTAATAAAGAAGGCGCCGAAGAAGCCCTATCCCACCGCGAAATGGTTAGATACTTATTCAACGCCAGTCATCGGATTTGCTGTTACGGGCAACAAATCCAAGTTTATCTTGACACAACTGGTAATCGGTTTTCAAGGTTCATCGAAAAATTTTGGCCTCCGCATCCATTTTTACGGTTGCGGGACTGGCATTATTCACCAATAACTGCATAGCTCATGTATTTTTAATATTTAAAGGTTTTTATAGCCGAACGTAGAAAATAATATAAATAACCCAGCGCGGCCATCAATTCACATTTTTAACGAGGTGAGAAAAATAAAAACGCCTGATCATTTCATCTCCCTGCCGGAAGCTGTCAAGCTGAACCGGGAGCAGGTTGCGGAAAACCATAAAAGATACCTCAACTCCGGCCTGGCCATGATGTTGAGTCTTTTAAATTTTGACAAACAGTTTATAAAGGCTGAAGGAATTAAGGTCTGGGACAGCGACGGCAACCTTTACCTGGACTTTTTAGGCGCCTACGGCGCTTTGAATTTAGGGCACAACCACCCGCGCGTTCTGGCGGCTTTGGAACAGGTGAAAGAATTCCCCAACATGCTGCAGGCGTCGCTCGGCACCGTCGTAAGCGCTCTGGCGCAAAACATAGCCGCGATAACCCCGGGGGACCTGCAACGTTCCTTCTTCTGCAACAGTGGGGCGGAAGCCGTGGAAGGCGCGCTGAAGCTGGCGCGGGCGGCTACCGGACGGCAAAAGATTGTTTGCTGCGAAGGCTCCTTTCACGGCAAAACCATGGGCGCCCTGTCGGTAACCGGACGCGAGCAATACCAGAAAGCTTTCCAGCCCTTAATCCCAGGCATAGTGTCAATACCTTTCGGCGACTTAAATGCGCTTGAAGACAAATTAAAAGATAAAACCGCCGCCGCCTTTATTGTCGAGCCCATTCAAGGCGAAGCCGGCATCATCCTCCCGCCGGCAGGCTACTTGTCCGGCGCCAGGCAAATATGCGCTAAATATAACACGCTGCTCATATTTGATGAAATCCAAACCGGACTGGGACGCACCGGAGAGATGTTCGCCTGCCGGCATGAAAACGTCACGCCCGACATCATGTGTCTGGCCAAATCCCTTGGCGGCGGAGTTATGCCTGTTGGCGCTTTTATCACCACAAACGATATCTGGGAAAGAGCATACGGTGGTATGGAAAAAGCGCGGCTCCACACTTCCACTTTCGGCGGCAATACCTGGGCGGCAGCCGCAGCCATAGCGACACTGGAAGTACTTTATGAGGAAGATCTGCCTGAACGGGCGCGTAAAAACGGCGACTACCTGCTGGCCGGGCTTAACAGGTTAAAAGAGAATTACCCTCTGATCAAAGAAGTGCGCGGCCGCGGCCTGATGGCCGGGCTCGAATTCAATCAGCCTGAAGGGTTCGTCGTAAAAGCAACTCTGGGACTGGCAAACAAAATTTCGCAAGAGTACATGGGTAGTTTGATCGCCGTGGAATTGCTCAACAAATACCGGATTATCACCGCTTACACCCTGAACAACCCCAACGTCATCCGCTTGGAGCCGCCCCTGCAGGTAACCAGGGAACAAATAGACACCTTGCTGGAAGCCCTGGACGGCATTTTCAGGAAACACAAAGGTTTTATCAGTTTAGCCGCCACCAGCGCAAAAACGATTTTTAAGTCATTCACGAAAAAGTCATCATGATCAATATAACTCTTGACCCGGCAGGGCCTTCAGGCAAAGGTCCGACATGAAAAGCCCCGGATTAGGCAAGGCTAGGTTTACAGCACGTCCTCAAAGCCATTATCCTTCAAGGCCTGTACGGCCTTCTTGATATCCTGCGCCTTGTCCTTATGACAGATAAGCAAACTGTCATTTTCACAGACAACAATCAGATCTTCAACACCGATTACAGCCACAATATTATCCGGAGAGTATACATAAGTATCTTTTGTCTCCAGAAATACTCCATTGCCTTCAAGAGCGTTCCCGCTCTTATCCTTTTTAGCGTAACGGTCCAAAGCCGTCCACGACCCGAGGTCGTCCCACCCAAAATCACCGCGGATCACTAAAACACGCTCCGTACGTTCCAGAATGCCATAATCAACTGAGATTTTTGGCAAACCGTTGTATACTTCTCTGAGTGTGTCGTCATATTGTTCCATGCCCATTGTCCGCTCAATTATTCTTAAACCTTCAGCCAACTCAGGGATGTGTATTTCAATCAATGCGCTGATCAGATCGACGCGCCAAACAAACATGCCGCTATTCCATAAATAATTCCCCTGGAAAAGAAACTCCAAAGCTTGAGCATAGTTTGGTTTTTCTAAAAATTTATCGACCACGTAAGCTTTTATCCCGGCGAACTCATCAAATTGCTCACCCTGACAAATGTATCCATACCCGGTCTCAGGTCTGTGCGGGGCGATGCCGAGGGTAATAATATTTTCACCTCTGCCGGCTGCCGCTATAGCGCCTTTAATAATATCCTTGAACCTGGGAACGTCATTTATGTAATGATCCGCCGGCAACACGATCATCACGTCAAAAGGGTTTTTTTGCCGCACAACCAGCGCGGCCAGTCCGACAGCCGCCGCGGTATCCCGTCCAAAAGGTTCAACAATGATATTGCTTTGCGGTATTTGCGGAATTTGTTTAATTATTATATCCTTAAACTCCGCTCCGGCCACTACATAAATATCCTCCATGTTTACTAATCCTTGCACCCGTTCTACCGTTTGCTGCAGCATGGTTTTATTTTCAATTAAGTTTAAAAACTGTTTTGGCAAAGCCATTCTACTGCGCGGCCAAAATCGCTCACCCCTGCCGCCGGCCATGATGACTACACAAGCCATACCCACCACCCTCTCAGAAAATATTGGCAGCCGATCTATATTAGATTATATCATACAACATGACGGCCGCCGTCGACATATAAAATTTGTCCGGTTATGTAACTTGTCTCTTCATCACAGAAAAATAATACCACGTTCGCCACATCGTCAATCCTACCTGGTCTCTTGATAGGCTGGGCGTTAATAACTTTTTCTTGTGTCTCCGGCGGCAGCCTTCTGGCCATAGGCGCTTCAATAAAGCCGGGCGCCACAATATTTATTGTGACACCAAAATTAGCGAATTCCAGGGCCAGGGCTCTCGTCAGCCCCACTACCCCGGCCTTGGCCGCGGAATAATTTGATTGACCGGGATTTCCCAGCCAGGCGCGGGAGGTTATATTGACCACGCGTCCGAATCCCTGCGCCCGCATATGGCCTAAAACAGCTTTGCAGCATAACCAGGAGCCTTTCAGACAGGTATTGATTACAAGTTCCCAGTCTTCCACAGGCATTTTTAATATTGAGTTGTCTTTCAGCGCGCCGGCGTTGTTCACGAGAATATCCACGCTCCCGAAAACATGGGCGGCTTCTTCCGCCATAGCGCTGACTTCCAGCCAATTGGTCACATCCGCCCTGGCGGCTATTGCCCTGCCACCCGCGGTATTAATTTGCGCGGCTACAGATTCCGCGTTATCACCGTTAAGGTCGCATACCACGATATTCGCGCCGTTTTGCGCCAGTTTTGCCGCGATACCGGCGCCAATTCCGCTGCCCGCGCCGGTTATAATAGCAGTTTTGTTTGAAACACCCATAATTTTGCCACTCCCTCTCAAAATATCTGCTCATTATAGTACTATTTAGGTATTCAGGAGTCAGTAGTCAGCATTCAGAATTTAACGTTAAGATAAGCCAGTTTCTCATTCGTACTATTCAGTTTAACCCGGCTGAGGTATGGTGTTATCGTTAGCGAACGACTTGCGGAGCGCCGGTAACAATAGCCGGCGAAGCGAGGGTAACCAAACGCGACGCGAAACCAGCGGGCTACCAGCGTTACGAATCTGAGCACAACTGACAACTAGTCTAGTGGATAACTGACTTCTTCCATAACCAGCCTATCGCCGCCTTTGCAGCGCCGCTGGTTCGGTCCGACATTCTAACTCCTGACTCCTGAATTCACAGTCTTCTTTAGAAGTAATAAGAGAACCCTCTATATTTTGGGTTCCCTTTATTCCTTACATGAAACACAACATATATTTTAAAAAATAAGGAACGGGTTGTAGCGCTTTTCCATGCCGATAGTGGTCGCGGGACCGTGGCCCGGGTACACATTTGTTTCCGGCGGGAATTGTAAAAGCTTCTTCTTGATTGATTCGATGAGCTGGGTATGACTGCCTCCAGGAAAATCTGAGCGGCCAACCGAACCCGCGAAAAGTGTATCCCCGGAAAATATCACGTCAGGACCGCATTTGAGGCTGATTCCCCCTTTGGTGTGCCCCGGTGTGTGAATTACTTCCATAGTTTCTTTTCCAAACTTGACAATATCCCCGTCTTTAAGCAGTTGGTCCGGCGCGCGCATTTTCGCCGCGGGCCCCACATATGTCGAAAGGTTTTTACCCGCGTCAGTCAACATACCGGCATCTTCAGCGTGGATCAGCACTTTGGCGCCGGTGCCCCGCTGCACTTCATCCAGCGCGCCGATATGGTCAATGTGCCCATGGGTCAGAATAATATATTTGACTTTAAGACCTAACGATGCGATCCTTTTTAAAATTCTGCCGCCTTCCGCCCCCGGGTCTATTACCACTGCTTCTTTTGTTTCCTCACATCCGACAATAAAACAATTCGCGTCAATGGAGCCTACCGAAAATCCATCCAGAATCATAAATTCAACCTCCGCTAATTAAAATATCTTATTACTGTCAAGCAGTATTGTTACCGGCCCGTCGTTGATTATTTCCACAACCATATGCTCGCGGAAACAGCCTTTTGCCACTCTTAAGCCAAGTTTTTCCAACTCCGCGTTAAATATTTCATAAAGACACCCTGCTTCTTCAGGAGACGCGGCGTCGAAAAAATTTGGTCTTCTTCCTTTACGGCAGTCTCCATATAAGGTAAACTGCGAAACCGACAGCACTTCCCCTCCAACTTCCCTGACAGAAAGATTCATCTTGCCGTCCGCATCTTCAAATATTCTTAAATTGGCAATCTTGTCCGCCAGATACGCCGCCCCTGCCACAGTGTCACCGCGCCCCACTCCCAGGAGCACCACCATACCGTGTCCGGTCTCACTCACAATTTTATTGTCAACAGTCACTGAACCCCTGACAACTTTCTGTACAACAGCCCGCAACATTTACCTCCCCGGTTTCTTAATTTACGGTTTCCGCCCGATTTTCCACCGTCGGCCGGCCGCTGAAGCTGACACGCCTAATATCATAAATGTCCTTGATCCGTCTTATTTTATTCATTATAAACTCAAGCTGCTCCAGCCCCTTTGTTTCCAACACCATATCTATCACCGCGCCCCTCTCTTTTTTACCCCTCGCGGTAACCCAGTTGGCACTGATCTTCATCTCTAAAAGTACTGACATCACATCATTTAAAAGCCCCGCGCGGTCCATACCGGTTACTTCCAGCTTAACCTGGAAAGGTTCTTCAAATTCCTTGTCCCAGGCGACTTCCACCAATCGCTCCGGTTCCTCCCGGACCGCGTACGCTATGTTTCTGCAATCTGTCCGGTGAATCGACACACCCCTTCCCCTGGTTATATACCCGATGATCAAGTCGCCCGGCACCGGATTGCAGCAATGTGACAACCTGATCAGCAGGTTGTCGATACCTTTGATACGAATTCCCTGAGTGGGTTTGCCCCATCCGCCGGAAGGCCTTGTTTCATTGATTAATGTCTGGGCTTCTTCAGCGAGCAAGCCTTTTTTTTCAGTCTTTGCCTCCTCCATCTTTATCTTTGACAGAATATAATTAGCAGTGATCACTCCATCACCGATAGCCGCGTACAAATCTTCAACAGTCAAAATATTTAACCGCTTGCCGATATCCAGCAGTTTATCGCTTTTAAGCTGTTCCGCCTCTATTCCCTGTTTCTTTACTTCGCGGTCAAAGCTTTCTTTTCCTTTCAGGATATTTTCTTCACGCTGCTCCTTTTTAAACCACTGCCTTATTTTTGTCTTTGCCTGGGAAGTTTTTGTTATATTAAGCCAACCTCTTTTGGGAGCGCTGTTTTTCGACGTCATAATTTCAATAATATCGCCATTTTTTAACTTGTATTCAAGCGGCACGATGCGCCCGTTTACTTTCGCTCCGATGCACCGGTGACCAACCGCTGTATGAATCCGGTAAGCAAAATCCAGGGGCATTGAGCCTGCCGGCAGTTCAATTACATCACCTTTAGGCGAGAATACGAAAACCGTGTCTGCAAATATATCTATCTTTAAGCTTTCCATGAATTCCCTGGCGTCACGCAGGTCATGCTGCCATTCCAGGAGTTGGCGCAGCCAGGCCAGCTTCTTATCAAAATCACTATCGCCCCGGCCGCCTTCTTTATAGCGCCAGTGAGCGGCTATACCGTATTCAGCGGTCCGGTGCATCTCCCACGTGCGTATCTGTATTTCCAGAGGTTCCCCATTCGGCCCGATAACTGTTGTGTGGAGGGATTGATACATATTCGACTTCGGCATGGCGATATAATCTTTAAAACGCCCAGGTATGGGAGTCCACAGAGTGTGAATGATACCGAGCGCGGCGTAGCAGTCCCGCACTGTTTTCACAAGGCAGCGCACGGCCATTACATCATAAATCTCGTTCAAGTCTTTTTGCTGCTTGATCATCTTTGCGTTGATGCTGTATAAGTGCTTGGGGCGGCCTTTAATACCGGCGTCAACTCCCATGACCGCCAGTTTGTCCTTCAAAAGAGAACTCACCGAGCAAATATATTCTTCACGCTTGCTTCTGGTCTTGGCAATTTTATCCGCTAATGACGAATACTTTAACGGATCTTTAAAGCTAAACGCCAAATCTTCCAGTTCCCACTTGATCCGGTAAATTCCTAAACGGTGCGCTAACGGAGCGAATATTTCCAGAGTTTCTTCCGCTATTTCCACCTGCTTCGCCACCGGATGATATTTCAACGTGCGCAGGTTATGCAGACGGTCGGCCAGTTTGATCAAAATCACCCTGATGTCCTTAGCCATGGCGAGAAACATCTTGCGAAGATTTTCCGCCTGTTGTTCTTCTTTAGATATATACTCAATCCTGCTTAACTTTGTCACTCCGTCCACTAAAAGAGCTACTTCATTACCAAAACGCTCTTCGATGTCGGCCAATGCGACTCCAGTGTCCTCCACCACGTCGTGCAGCAGAGCGGCGATAACAGTTTCTTGATCCAACTCGAGTTCCGCCAGGATTTTAGCCACTTCCACCGGATGGACGATAAAAGGTTCACCCGAAAACCTTTTCTGCCCCCGGTGCGCTGCTTCGGCATATTTATAGGCGTCGCTGATGGACGACAAGTCTGCCCTGGAATTATATTCCTTTAACCGCTGCATTAAATCATCAAAATATGCTCCGTTCTCCGCGGGCACATATTCCGACCGGTCAGGCAGTTCGTTATTTGCAGAGGCGCAGGCTGGATTAATATCCATAACAATCATGTTCCTTTTTCATAATTACACTATGTTATTTGTATTATAATCTATAAGGTACCATATTGCCCAAACCTAAATAAAATTATTTAAGGGGTCCTTCAGAAGCCTCATCATCCAGGCCATTGATTCCTCTCTTACCCGGTGAAGACGAAAATATGTCTGGGAACTGTGCAGATCCCGTTTTCCCCCGGGCGCCGGCATTAAACATACCTGAATGGCTTCTTCTTTTCCTTCCGCTTTAAGGAGTCCAAGCTCCTGAAGAACCTTGATCGCTATTTGCACAGTATACTTGCGCACGTGCAGGAAACCTGACTCCGTCAACGACCGGACCATCTGCCCGGGCTCCAGTATAAACCGCCCGTACTTGTTGATCTTGCGGCGAACAATTGTGTAAAAAAGGGCCAGGCAATCCCTGTCCGGTGTCAGCGCGGCAAGGTAAGAGCTATTCTTTTCAAAGTCATCGGTTCCAAAAAGCAAATAAACAGAGCCTTTTGTTTGCACCATTTCTGTAACATTATTAAACATTGTCCGGTTAAAGGGCAGGTGATAAATTATTGCATGACCTGCTTTAATATTTAAAGAACGTGCCATAGACGGAGTGGCCACCAGTATGCTCAGCTCGCCATTCTGAAATCTGACAGCGTTCTCCAATAAATCTTTTTCAGGCAACAAACCATGGCAGCAGGCAAGTTTACCTTTCAGCGACGGGAAAGATAATTGCAGATAATAGGCAATTTCAATTGTTTGGTAAGCGCAGGCGGTGATAATCACCGTAGGTATTTCATCAGCAGCCAAATCTCTTAATCTGTCCTGCCTGTCTATAGATTCGCGCAGGTCAATAAATTCCGGCTTTGCTTGATTATTCTTCATTTCATATAAATAAGGCCGCATTTCCGCTGAATGGCCGTTATTCAGCGTCTCAAGGATGAATTCCGGTATAAAAAGCTCCTCCTGATTTTGAGAGACATTTTTTGTTACATATTCCTCCCAAGAACTGCTCTTGCTGTTTTCTTGTGTGGAAAGCTCCAATAATGCCGGTATCCCCACGTCCTTGACTTCCAGTTGCAAAGAGCGCCGTCCGTTATACTCATTTATACCGGGCACAAAAGCCAGATCAACCGACTCATCTGTGGCGAGCACCTCCGCGTAAGCGCCAAGATCAAAACCGATACCGTCAACCGTCACTCCTTCGGAATACAAGAGCATCTTCAGGTGCGCGGAGTCCCTGCCCACACCCCGGCAGGTTTTCACCAGCGCTTCACGGCAGCCTAAAAGAGGGACCGGATTGCTATGTCCATACGGCTGCATAAGTTCAATTTCATTTACCAGTTCTTCTGAGACCTGATTTAGACTAATTAAGCCGTCAAGGTTTAAACGAGGAACCATTTTTTTATCGTCAAGTACTTTGCCGGCGTAATTATTTATTTCCCTGGAAAATTCCTCAATCTTGTCCGCGGGGAGCGAAAACCCCGCCGCCAGGGCATGCCCTCCATACTTCAGCAAATATTCCCGGCATTGCGAGAGAGCGCCGTAAATGTTAAAAGCCGGGATGCTTCTCGCTGAACCTTTACCTGTTTCCCCCTCCAGAGATATCAGCAGCACCGGACGATAAAAACGTTCCAGCAGGCGTGCGGCGACAATGCCGATTACTCCCGGGTGCCAACCCGCCGAGGCCAGCACAATAACTTTTTCCTTGGCGGTACCCGGCTGATCGCCAAGCATTGCCAGGGACTCCTGCATAACTTTTGCTTCTATTTCCTGCCTGATCTTGTTGCCCGTGTGCAGCTCGTTGGCTAATTCCCATGCTTCTCCAATATTATCAGTAAGCAACAGCCGCGCCGCCAAATCAGGGCTGCCGATACGTCCCGCCGCGTTTAAGCGGGGCACGAGTCTGAAGCCCACCTCACTGGCTCCAATAGTATCTTTAATGCCGCTTACCCCGATCAAGGCCTGAATACCCGGCCTTTTAGAATTCGCGAGGCTTGACAACCCATGCTTAACGAGGATGCGGTTTTCACCGTGGAGAGGAACAATATCAGCTATGGTGCCAAGACAGCAGAGGTCCAGGTAATCATGCCAGGCTTGTCTTTCATAACCGTCATTTTCCAAAAGCGCTTGCGCAAGTTTTAGCGCGACACCCACCCCGGCTAAATCTTTAAACGGGTAGCCGCAATCCGGTCTTTTCGGATTAATCACCGCCGGCGCCTGCGGCAGGACCGGGGGAGGTTCATGGTGATCCGTAATAATCAAGTCCAATCCGTTTTCACGCGCCCAGGCTGCTTCTTCCAGAGCGCTAATGCCACAATCAACTGTAACAATCAGGCTTGTCCCTTTTTCTTTACATCGCATCAAAGCGTCAATATGCAATCCGTAGCCATCGTCCAAACGATTCGGAATATAATATTCAACCACTCCGCCTAAATGCCGCATAACCTGTACCAGCAGCACAGCTGCCGTAATCCCGTCAGCGTCATAATCACCGTAAACCAATATTTTTTTCCTTGCTTGCACAGCCTGGTTAATTATCCTGACAGCTGTCCCCATATCCTTTAGCAGGAGCGGATGATAAAGCCTGCCCAGCCCGCAATTGAAAAAGTCCCGGCATTGTTCAACGGTATAAAAACCCCGGTTAATCAGCAACTGAGCCGTAATTAAAGAAATGCCCAATTCACGAGCTAATATTTGCTGCAGAGCCGGAAAAGGGGTTTTAACCTGCCATATTTTTTGTTGTTTGATCTTCGGAGAATATTCCATGACTATTAAAATTATAGCCGACCCGATATGGTTTGGCAACGCAAAACGGTCTGAAACAATTAACGCTGATGGTATTTAACCGGCGGGTTGAACATAAATTCGCCTTCAGCGACATGCAAAAAATCACATGAGTCAGAGGAACGGTTCCGTTGACTCATGTGATTTACTTATAGCGGCATGGATCTTGATCCCGGCCGGCTTCAACCCGGCGAACCGGTCAACCGGTCAGTTAAACAATGCCGTCTATTTCTTTCTGCAAGTCGGTTATGTCTCGGTAATCCGTGGGGATACCCAGGTTTGTGCTTAGTTCGGCAAGTATGCTGTAATTCTCTTTGCCTGCAAGCGGATGCAGAGCCTTGTTCAGTATTCTCTTTTCACCGCTGCTGTTCAGGTATGTCCCCTGTGTTTCCGCAAAAGTCGCCGCCGGCAGAATCACATTTGCCCGGGCGATCTCACTGCTCAGCAGAGGCGCGACGACGACGTTGAAAACATTCTCTTTAATCAGTCCGTCCAGTTTCATGTCATCGTTAACCACGGTCAGCAGGCCGGCCAGATTGCCGTTATTTAGCTCGCTGAGGATATCAGCTTTCTCTTTTACGTCCGCGAGGCCTTCTTCACACAGCCGTGCTCCGTTGACCTTCATGCCCTGCAGGTTTCTGCATCCCGGCAAAAGACTCGGATTTACTCCCATGAAGGCCTGACCGTACAGGTTTCCATAGGGGTTAAAGGCATAGATGCCGGATGCGGAATTTTTCAGGCCGGCCAGGATGCGCAGCATGTGCAGTTCATCGGTGTCGATTTTTTCCGCATTGACAATGACCACCGGGTTCTTTGCCCGCAGGTAGAGCTGGGTAAATTCAACGAGTTTGGCGGGCTTTGTCCGGATGGAGCCTTCCAGTTCTTGGATATCGGTTAACAACCGCTCACGGTCGCGCTCAGTCTCCGCAGCCACATCCTCAGGCTTCAACAAATCGTTCTGCAGAAGGTAACTCAACATGCCCTTAAGGATATACCTTGCCTTCTCGGAACCAACCTTTATGGTCATCTCGGACTCTTTGGCAAACCTGGTGACCCGCGGGCCCGCAAAGACAAGCTGGGCGCCTCCGCTCAGCATTTTTCTGAGCTTATTGGCCAGCACAGGGCTGTCGACGTCCGGGTCACACTTGTATGCAAACACCAGGTCTGCTTTTTCCAGGTCCTTCAGTGAACCGCCGGCGCTTACCAGTATTTCGGCAGGCAAAGGCCTCAAGCTTTCCACTTTGCTTGTGCGCATAGCCATTCGTGCCAGCTTTTGGACAAGATAGCTTTCCTCATTGGTGAGGTTGGGCGAAGCCAGCACAGCCAATGATTCTCCGCCAAGATGATCCCTGACTTTAGCAAGCCCCTGGCAGGCCGCGAAAATTGCCTCCGGCCAGCTTACTTCAGTCAGCTTTCCTTCTTTCCTCATAAGAGGCCTGGTAATCCTGTCCTTACTGTGGATGAAATCATACTCGAAAGCACCCAGTTTGCATAGGTTTCCTTCATTTACCGTGTCTTCTAAAGGAGATCCCGTACCAATGATTTTTTTGCCCGCTATCTTAAGTTCCAAATCACAGTTCATGCTGCACTGCGGGCAAACTGTGTCGATTTTTTCACCTTTCCAGGGAATGGGCTTGGGCAGGTACGTCTTGGCCGTCAGGGCGCCGGTCGGGCACGCTGAAATGCACTGCCCGCAGGATGTACACAAAGTTTCATCAAGCGGTACCCCCATGGACGGTTTTACCACCGCCAGGTAGCCTCTGCCCACAAAGCCCAGGGCGCCTATGCCTTGCACTTCACTGCATATCCTTATGCAAGAGCCGCAGAGTATGCACTTATTGACATCACGGGCTATTTGCGTGTTGTCTTCCTGGATGAAATGGTCTTGTCTTTGTCTGACAAACCTGTCCGCCTCAGCTTTGTATTCGGTTGCCAGACTTCTCAGCTTGCATTCATAGGCGTCAAGACACCCGCAGGAAAGACACCGCATGGCCTCTTGCCGGGCCATTCCCTCGGTGAAGGTGGAAGCCACCTCTTGGAAACCGTTCCTCCTGGCTTTGGCCTCCATAACTGTCTTGCGGCCACGGGGCAGCTTGGGATATTTACTAAACTCTTCCCTGTCGATCTCGGAGAGTTCTCCTTTTGAGTGATTGTAAGGCTTGGCAGCAAGGTCCATTTGAGGGTTCGTCAAAAACATGTTTATAGCTAAGGCTGCTCTTTTCCCGGCCGCCACTGCCTCGACCACTGTAGCCGGGCCGCTGACGCAGTCTCCGCCGGCAAAGACATTATCCAGGCGGGTTTTCTGGGAGTCTGACTGGGCAGAGACCCTGTTTCTATCCAGCACTTCACTGCCTTCCAGACAGGCAGTGTCAACCTTTTGCCCGACTGCGCAGATCACGCTGTCGACCTGAATCTGGAATTCCGAGCCCTGCACCGGTACCGGCCGCCGCCGGCCGCTGCTGTCCGGCTCTCCCAGGGCCATCCTGACGCATGTGCAACTTTGGATAACACCGTTGCTGCCTTCCAGGCTGACGGGGTTAACCAGGAATTGAAAGACGACTCCTTCCTCGCGCGCTTCTCTTACTTCTTCCTCGCTGGCCGGCATCTCCTCTTCGGAGCGCCGGTAGAGAACAATTACTTCCTGCGCGCCCTTTCTTAAAGCTGTCCGCGCGCAGTCAATGGCGGTATTCCCGCCGCCTACTATCGCCACCCGGGCGCCAAGATTGATATCCTTGCCATCGGTAACGTCCCGCAGGAATTTGATGCCGTGAACGGCCATGTCTTCCCCGGGAATCCCCAGCCCTTGGGAAGCCTGGGCGCCAATGGCCAGGAAAACGGCGTCATATTTCTTCCTGAGGCTGTCCAGGGTGAAATCTTTCCCTAATACGGCATTATATTTTACTTCACGGCATAATTTAACCACCTTGGCCAGTTCCGTATCCATCAGCGCTTTCGGCAGGCGGTATTCTGGAATGCCGTAGCGCATCATCCCGCCGAGTTTGTCATTGGCTTCCAGAACGGTCACCTCATGTCCCTGCAGGGCCAGATAATAAGCCGCCGCAAGACCGCCGGGACCGCCGCCGACCACGGCTACACTACAGCCGGTAGAAGGCAGGGCGGCGGGGACAGACTCACCATCAATGTCCAAGTCGCCGACAAACCGCTTGAGGTCGCATATAGCAACAGGCTCGTCGACAAGATTGCGCCGGCAGTTTTTTTCACAGAAAGCCGGGCACACCCTGCCCACTGATGCCGGGAAGGGGAGTTGCTCATTAATCAGGCGCACGGCCTCGTCAAATTGGCCGTCGGCAATCATGGCAACAAATCCCTGTATGTCTATTCCCGCCGGACAGGCATTCTTGCAGGGGGCTTCACAGTCACCGTAGTGTGTGGAAAGCAGCAGCTCCAGCGCCGTCTTCCTCATGGTTGCCAGTTCTTCAGTGTTTGTTTTTATTACCATGCCCGGGCCGACTTTTGTCGCACACGCCGGCATGGGCCGGCGCCCCCCTTCCATTTCAACCAGGCACAGGCGGCAAGCGCCAAACGGTTCCAGCCTCGGGTCATGACACAGGACTGGTATGTCTATACCGTTTTCCCGGGCTGCATCCAGGATGCTCATATTTTCGTCAACTTTGATTTTCGCTCCGTCTATCGAAATATCAACCGTAGCCATTTTTTCCCTCCTCCGCTCTGGGGTTATTCCGCTGTAACGGCTTCAAACTTGCAATTATCTATGCAGACGCCGCAATGAATGCATTTTTCAGTGTCGATGGTGTGAGGTACCTTTTTGTCCCCTGAAATGGCTCCGGCGGGACAGTTTTTACGGCAAAGTCCACACCCGGTACACTTCTCAGCGATAATCGAGTATACAAGCAAGTCCTTGCATTTTTTCGCAGGACATTTATGATCCAGAATATGTTTTTCATATTCGTCCCTGAAGTACTTCAAGGTGGTGAGTACCGGGTTGGGTGCCGTCTGGCCCAGCCCGCAGAGGGACCCCTGGCTGATGCTGGCTGCCAGTTCCTCGAGCTTGGCCAGGTCATCATTGTCACCCTTACCTTCTGTTATCCTGTCCAAAATAAGTTTCATCTGCCTGGTCCCCACCCGGCAGAAAGTACATTTTCCGCATGACTCGCTCTGGGTGAAGTTTAAGAAGAACTTGGCCACATCCACCATGCAGGTGGTCTCGTCCATAACCAATAGGCCGCCTGAGCCCATGATTGAACCGATCTGAGCCAGCGAGTCGTAATCGATAGGTGTGGAACAAAGGTTGGCGGGTATACAGCCGCCTGACGGCCCGCCTGTTTGGACTGCTTTGAACGGCCTGTCCTCAACGATCCCCCCGCCGATGTCAAAAACGATCTCGTTGATGGATACGCCCATCGGCACTTCCACCAGTCCACCCCGCTTCACTTTCCCCGCCAGGGCAAAAACCTTGGTTCCCTTGCTTTTTTCCGTCCCGTAAACGTTGTAAGCGGAAGCGCCTTGCTTAATAATAAAGGCTACGTTGGCAAGAGTTTCCACGTTGTTAATGATAGTGGGCTGACCCCAGAGACCCGACTGCGCCGGGAAAGGCGGCCGCAACTTCGGCATGCCCCGCTTTCCTTCAACGGACATGATCAAAGCGGTTTCCTCGCCGCAGACAAAGGCCCCCGCTCCTTCGCGCAATTGAATATCAAAGGAAAAACTGCTGCCAAAAAGATTTTCTCCCAAAAGCATTTTTTCTTTGGCCTGAGCTATGGCCTTCGTCAACCTGGATACAGCCAGGGGGTACTCTGCCCGCACGTATATATATCCCCCTGAAGCCCCTATGGCATATCCCGCAATAAGCATGCCTTCAATAACGCTGTTCGGGTCGCTTTCCAGAACGCTTCTATCCATGAACGCGCCGGGGTCGCCCTCGTCTGCGTTGCATATTACATACTTGGCGCTGCCTTGGTTGGCCTGGGCAAAACTCCACTTGAGCGCCGTTGAAAATCCTGCACCTCCCCGGCCGCGCAAGCCGGAAAGTTCTATTTCTTTGATCACCTGCTCAGGGGTCATCTCCGTAACGGCTTTTCTTATAGCCTCGTAACCCCCGACACCGATATAGTCATTTATATCTTCGGGGTCGATCACACCGCAGTTTCTTAATACGATGCGCTGCTGTTTGGACAGAAACTCCGCCCCGGTCACCTCATGAACATTGCTGAACATCAGGTTGTCTTCTACCGGACGGCCGGTTTCCAGAAACCCTTTGACTATCTTCTCAGCAGTTTCAGGTGTTACTTTTCCATATATATAACGTTCATTTTTTTCCGGGAATGACAATTCGAGATTGGGTTCGCTGTAACACATGCCCAGGCAACCCGTCCGCTTTAGTTCAATGTCTTTTTTTCCGTCAAGATATTTCGCCAGGGATGCAAATACCTTGTCAGCGCCGGCCGCTATGCCGCATGTAGCCAAGCCTACTTTAATTACTGTCTTTGGCTTCTTTGCAGTCTTTGCAGTCTTTGCAGTCTTTGCTGTTGCCATTATTTATCATCTCCCTCAAGGACCCCTATTGAAGACTTTTCGGCCTTTTCCCGGGATTTTATTTGTCTGACGATTTTTTGTATGGATTTAGGCGTAACCCCGCCGTAAACAGTCTCATTAACCATCATCACCGGGGCCATGCTACAGCATCCCAGGCAGGCGACAGTTTCAAGTGAAAATAATCCGTCCTCGCTGGTGCCTCCCTCCGCGGCACCGGTATACTCCTCAATCGCCCGCGCCACTTTTTCCGCGCCGCCCAGGTGGCACGCGGTGCCGCAGCAGGCCTTGATAAGGTATTTGCCCGGCGGCTGCAACCGAAATTGTGAGTAAAATGTAGCAATACCGTATAATTCGCTTTCCGGGATGCCGGTATATTCGGTTATGCGGGAAATCATGGCCGGGGTTACACAGCCGAACATGGACTGAACTTTTTGCAGGATGATGATAGCGGCACCGGGCCCGTTGTTGTTCTGGATTAACTGGTCGAGAGCAATGATTTTTTCATCCGGTAATACGCCAACCATTTCATCGCTCATAGTTATTACCCCCCCTTGAATAAATAATTGGTGTGCCCCGGCAATATGGACTTATCACAAGTTAAACTTTCCTCTATGTCTTGACATATTGCCGCAAATATTTTTTATTTGTTAAACCCCTGACCCATTCAGGGTTTTAAGCAGTTCCACTTTCGAATCCTTATGCTTTTCAAACACGCTGACAATCCTTAACACCTTGACGTCTTTTACCCACGGCTTAGCCTCGATTTTACGGGCAACGGCTTCTACTGAAACAGGCGCTTCAATCATGACCACGACATCTGTCACATTGCCCACAACCGGATCAACGAAGTCCACTTCAGGCACCTTTTCCAGTTCCAGCAACTCGTCCACAAACTCCTTTCGCCCCACGTCATCGTTGGCGGTAACCAAAAGATAAGCTCTTAAACCCATGATAACTCCTCCTCAAATTTTTTGTCTCAGACACATTTAAACTCAAAAATCATTGCTCAGACATACGTGTGAACGACCAATTTTGTTTACCGCAGCTATTTTGGTTAAGTACAGAATACGA
This sequence comes from Pelotomaculum sp. PtaB.Bin117, assembly GCF_002067195.1. Lineage (NCBI taxonomy): Bacteria > Bacillati > Bacillota > Clostridia > Eubacteriales > Desulfotomaculaceae > Pelotomaculum > Pelotomaculum sp. PtaB.Bin117. The sequence goes on from NZ_MVQM01000168.1 coordinate 18,135, forward strand.
GGCGTTCTGTGTACGCAGTAGTTAAACCTGGCGGTTTAATTGCAGGGGTTTTGTGTTTACTTAACCAAATATATATAAGTCACCATTGAAATTGAACAGAATGTTTGATGATCGGGCTGCTGGTAAAAGATTGTCTTCCACCTCAGAAACAAATAGCATAGTGGTAACTAATTGGCGAACGAGCATAACATAATTATAGCAACAAATTATCATAATGCAACATATATTCACACAATACGCTGGAACTTCCGGCATAAACAAAATGGAAGCCCTCGAAAATATTGACTTCCACTTGCCATAAGCCTCAGCCGCTAATTTCCACTGGACCTAGGCGGTATTATTAAATCCAATCTTATCGTCTATTTTTATCGCATGACATACTGTTCGGCTTTCCAGCCGCAGTCTGGCGGCAGTCACTGCAATTCAAGGCGCACGGCTCCGCGTGAATTAAGATATGAATGCCGGATAACCTGACTGAAATTTCCTCTTCAATTTGATTGCAAATATTATGCGCTTTATTAATAACCATGTTTTCGGGCACCACCAGGTGGAGGTCCACATAACGCTGAGAACCGGCTTTTCTAGTTCTTAGTTTGTGGAATTCCACAAATTCAGCGGAATATTTATTGAGAACTTCTTTGATAATTTTCTCGTCAGTTTCCGGCAAACGTGCGTCTAATATACTTTGCATAGAGTCCCTGATCAGTTTTATCGCGGCATTGAAGATTAGCAGTGACACACCGATTGCGATTAATGGATCAATGATGGTGAGACCGGTAATCCTGATCGCGATAATCCCGGCCAAAACCCCTAAAGACGTGTAAACATCGGTAAGCAAATGCCAGGCGTCGGCTACCAGCGCCGGTGAATCAGTCCTTTGGCCGACAATGGATAATTTTCTGGAAACGAAAAAGTTAACTATGGCGGATATCGCCATCACCGCGGCCCCCATGTCCAGAGCATGAATCTCCGTCTGACCGAATAGCTTCGGATAGGCGTTGTATATAATGATCAGCGCAGCGCCCATGATTAATATTGCTTCAGTAATACTGGCGACATTCTCAAATTTTCCATGACCGTAGTGATGACGCTCGTCAGCCGGCTTGGATGATTCCCTGACGGAAAAAAAAGCGATTAGCGCGGCAATCAGATCCAGCCCGGAGTGAATCGCCTCTGATATTACGCCGACGGAATTCATGGTAACCCCTATTGCCAGTTTTCCCAATGTTAATGCTGTGTTAGAAGCTATTGACAGACGGGCTACCTTCATCTTTTCATTCATATGCTGCACCACTCCCGCAATGAAAAAAGCCCATGGAACTCATCTTCTGCGAATAGATGCAGTCCCACGGGCGATACCGCTGCCTTGCGGCCCGACCGGTTTTACCGGCCTGACTTAAAAGTAGTATAGCACAATATTTTTTTTACTACAACCGGTGTCCAGGCATAATTGAAAAAGAAAATTGACATTTTAAAGGCAATGCATTTAGAATATAACATATTATTTTATTAGTCGTTTCGAAAAGCAGGTGAGGTTGTGATACTTGTAAAAGCGACAGAAATTGCTTATGACATTATGATGAATCCGGTAGTGCTGCTAATTGATGAAAATCAATTAAAGGCGCTGCCAATCTGGGTTGGTCCGTTCGAAGCCAACTCCATATCATTGGCTCTTCAGGGAATTTGTCTGGACCGGCCTTTGACCCATGACTTGTTAATAGGAATCTGCGATAAGCTCGAAGCAAGATTCAGCATGGTAATTATCAATGACGTTATCGAAGGAACATATATGGCTGAATTGCACATGTGGCATCATGACAGGGAGTTGGTAATCGATTCGCGACCCAGTGACGCCATCGCTTTGGCTATTCGCACCAAAACACCTATCTATCTGAGTGATAAAGTAGCGGAAGGCTTTTTAGCGCTAAAGGATTTATTAAATGAAGAACAGCAGAATGAATTAAAAAAACTCCTCGATCCCGGCAGAATAAATGAACTCAAGAAATCTCTTCACTAGCAAGTTTTTTTGAGGCTGAACTTAACATCTGACTGGCGTGGCGTCTGGAAATGTCCGTTACGTCTTTGCCGCCCAGCATTCTTGCCAGTTCATCCACCCTTTCTGCAAAATCAAGTTTATCCACTTTTGAAACCGTGCGCTCACCGTCGAACTCCTTGCTCACCCGGTAGTGCGCACCGGCGTAGCTGGCTATTTGAGCCGCATGGGTAACACATATAATCTGATGATGTTCGCTAATCACAGCCAGTTTTTCCGCGACGGCATGCAGCGCCCGGCCGCCAATTCCGGCATCCACCTCGTCGAATATGATCACTGGAATTTCGTCTGCCTCCGCCAGCAGTGCTTTCAAGGCAAGCATAATCCGGGAAAGCTCACCTCCCGAGGCGATTTTAGCCAGTGGTTTCAACGGTTCGCCAGGATTCGGCGAAATCAGGAATTCAACACGTTCCGCACCGCCCGGTGACAAGCCGTTAATCCCGGTAAAAACTACCTGGAATTTAACCCTGCCCATCTCCAAATCAACTAGTTCGCGCGACACTTCCTCCTCAAGCTTTTTTGCCGCCCGTACGCGGCGGGAGCTCAAGATTTCGGCGGCCTTCAGGTAAGACTGCTCTAATTTTTTCAATTCCCCGGCGGCAATGGCGGCTAATTCTTTATTACCCTCAAGTATTTCCAGTTCATTCCGGGCCTGTGCAAGATAATCCAGTATTTCTGGAATCGTGGGCGCATACTTTTTTTTCAAATTATTAAGGAGTGCCAGTCTTTCTTCCACAGCTTCCAGCCTTTGGGGATTCAGTTCCACTCTGTTCCGCAGGGCGGCCAGCTCCCGGGCGGTATCTTCCGCTTGATAGAAAACATTTTCCAGGGACTGGTACAAGCATGCCGCGCTTTCGTCTAAAAGCGCCAGATCTTTGAGCAAATCCATGGCCTTGGCCAACAAATCCGTTACCGGCGCCTGCCCGTGCGCGCCTTCATAAATCAATGAATATGATTCAGCGGCGAGAAGGCATATTTTCTCCGCATTGACCAGCACTTTCCTCTCTGACGCCAGTTTTTCATCTTCCCCCGGTTCCGGGTCGATTTGCTCGATTTCTTTTATTGTATAGCGCAATAAATCCGCGCGTTCAATTCTTTCCTCATTGTTACGGTGGAGATTTTCGCATATGCCGAGCTTTTCTTTCCACTGTGAATATAAAGTGTTTACCTCTTTCAGCGCGTCAAGAACGGGAGCGCCGCCAAACCGGTCAAGCAAGTCACGGTGTCGATTCTGGTCAAGCAATGAATGCTGTTCATGCTGTGCTTGCGAATCCACAAGATTTCTCCCGATCCCCCGATAATAACCTAAAGTGACAATCTGCCCGTTCAGGCGGCAAGTGTTCTTGCCTGAACGGTTTATTTCCCTTGCTAAGATCAAGGTTCCGTCCTCAGTTAATTCTATCCCCTGCTCATCAAGCATTAAGATGACATTTCTGTTATTGCTGACGTCAAAAGCAGCTTGAACCAACGTTCTGTCAGCCCCCGCTCGGATTTGTTCGCCTGCCGCGGCCCGGCCGCCCAATGCCACTTGCAGCGCTTCAATGATAATGGATTTTCCCGTACCGGTTTCGCCGGTAATGACATTTAGTCCGTTTTGCAGGTCCACACTCAGCAGATCAATCAGTCCGAAATTCTTGATATACAGATTGAGCAACATTATCTTACCCCCTATGCAGTTCCTCAAACCTTTTCAGCACAGTTTCTGCAACTTGTTTTGGTTTGACAACCACCAGGATGGTGTCATCTCCGCCGACCGTGCCGATTATTTCCGGCCAACCGATTTGATCTATTGCCGAGGCCACTCCTTGCGCCCCGCCGGGATGTGTTTTAATTACAAGCAAATTTTCACTTATGGCCAAACTTATTACTGAATCGCGAAAATATCGTTTTAAGCGGTCTGCCGCGCGTTGGACAGTATGTTCACCGGGCGACGCATATTTAAAAAGATTTTTCTCATACGGTATTTTGATTAAGCCTAATTCCTTGATATCCCTTGAAACTGTAGCCTGGGTAACCTCAAAGCCACATTTCTTCAGACTAACGGCAATTTCCTCCTGTGTCTCTATTAATTCCCGCTGGATAATCTCAAGAATTTTGCGTTGCCGCCTGGCTTTCAAGCAGATCACCCGCTTTCTCGACAAGGATGATTACCGGTGCGTGAGCAGTACGGTTTAAGTAGTTTATTTTAATCACATTAAATCCGGCTCCCTTCAGGCCGGAAGCATACTGTTCCGCAGCGCAGAGTTCTTCATTGCCGCCCGGGTGCCCGGTATAGAGCACCATGCCGATTCTGCCCCCCGGGCGGAGCAGCTCCACCGCAGATTTTAGCGCCGTGACGGTAGTGCCGGCACTGGTAACCAGAGCATGATCGCCACCCGGCAGATAACCAAGATTAAATAGAACCGCATCCACCGGCTCAGGCACCAGTTTGTCCATTTCCTCATGTCCCGTGTTAAGCAGGGTCACTTGCCCGGCGGCGCCATAGCGTTCAAGTAATTTTTTTGTGCTCTCCAGCGCCTTTTTTTGTATATCGAAAGCGTAGACCCGCCCTTCAGACCCCACCAGGCGAGCCAGAAAAAGGGTGTCATGTCCGTTACCGGCGGTGGCATCAACCGCTGTTCCGCCGTGCTTCAGCACCTCGGCGATAATCATTTGGACTATGTGGACGGCGCTCCCCAATCCTTTATTAATCACAGGAACGGTCCCCTTCTTCTTTCAGCTTCTTTCCCAGTAATTCGAAAAAACCTCTCCCTTTCAGTCTCAGGAACCGGGCCCTTTGAGAAGCCTGTCTGATCAGCACCTGATCAGACTGAAGCAGCCTAAAGCCGTGCTGGCCGTCCATGGTCAGCATGATTTCCTCCCGGCCGGACAGGATCACTACTTTAACCGTGCTTTCAGGCGCGACAACCAGCGGTCGCGCCCAGAGGGTATGCGGGCAAATCGGAGTGATTAACATCAAATTCAAATCGGGAGTAACCAGGGGTCCCCCCGCAGAGAGGGAGTAAGCGGTAGAACCGGTTGGGCTGGCTATGATTAAGCCGTTAGAAGGATAAGTGTTCACGTACTCGTTATTAACATAAGTTTCCAGATGAATCAGCCTGGCAAAAGCTCCATTTGTGATCACGGCGTCATTTAGCCCCAAGGCATGCTCAACTGCCTCATTATCACGATATACCAGCGCCTCAAGCATCATACGCTCTTCAATATAATACTGCCCGGCAAGCATTTTTCCCAGGGCAGGGATCACCTCAGGTATGTCGATTTCGGTCAGGAAGCCCAAATGTCCCAGATTTACGCCGATAACAGGCTTGCCCGCCGCCGCTACTTTGCGAGTCGTTCTGAGCAGCGTGCCGTCGCCGCCGAGCACGATCACACATTCAGCCTGCTCAATCAAGTTTTTCTCCGTTGTGCCTAATCTGACCAAGCCAATGGAACCGGCGGTCTCCTGCTCAATCAATACTTTACGGCCTTTGTCCTCAAGCCAATTGATAACTTCTTCTACCAGGGTAACAACCCCTTTTTTATGTAAATTAATAACAAGCCCGATTGTGTTCAATCCGGGACCTCCCCTAAAAACATATCAAGACAATTCAGCATGCGCACGTTCCACTATCATCTTGCATTCCTCAATTTCGGCGCCGGAAATAATAGATTCCTTTTTCTCATTTTTCATAAAGTAGATTAAAAATTCAATATTTCCTTCCGGTCCGGTAACTGGTGAAAAATCAAGGCCTTTTACCGAGCAACCCAAGGCAGCGACGAGCATGGCTATATTTTGCATTACTTCAAAATGAACCTTGGGATCGCGGACGACCCCTCTTTTACCGACCTTTTCCCGGCCAGCCTCAAATTGTGGTTTAATTAACGCCACCCCGGCGGCTTCCGGAAGAATCAATTCGTTGACTTTCGGCAGCACTTTGGCAAGCGAGATAAACGAAACATCTATTGTGGTAAAATCCGGCGGCTCAGTGAGAATATCACTTGAAAGGTAGCGAATATTTGTCCGTTCAAGGACAACCACCCGCGGATCATTTCTCAACGACCAGGCCAGTTGGCCATAGCCGACATCCACAGCGTAAACCAGTCTCGCTCCGTGCTTAAGCGCACAGTCGGTAAAACCACCCGTGGAGGCTCCGACATCAAGCACCACTTTCCCGCTCAAATCAAGGTGGAAAGCATTTATTGCCTTTTCTAATTTAAGCCCGCCGCGGCTAACGTAAGGAGCCGCTTCACCGCGCACCTCAACTTTGGCCTCCCGGTTAACCGTCCGGCCGGGTTTGTCCACCAGTTCGTTGTCCACAAAAACAAGGCCGGCCATAACAGCTGCGCGCGCTTTCTCACGGCTGGCAAAAAAGCCGCCCTCCACCAACCTGACATCCAACCTTTGCTTTTTCGGCAACAAGCTGATAACCTCCGCGCCGTTTTAATCAAAAACCAACTTGAGCTTTTTAGTCACTTTTCTCGGCACGCATTGACCCGCGATAAAATTGACCACTTGTTGCACAGTAAGGCCATACTTCTCCATTAAAAGTGAATGACTGCCATGCTCAATAAAGCAGTCGGGAATACCGAAACGGTGCACCATGACTTCTTTTTTCCCTTTTGATGACAATAATTCCAGAACGGCGCTGCCGAAGCCGTTTTTAACAACATGTTCCTCAAAGGTAAAAACCTTACCTGTAATTGTAGCATATTTAAGGATGAGTTCCTCGTCAAGGGGTTTAATAAAACGAGCGTTTATTACTGTCGCCTCAATGCTCATTCCGGAAAGAACCCCTGCCGCCTCTTCAGCCTTGCCGACCATGCTCCCCACCGCCAGTAAAGTGAGGTCTGCCCCTTCCCTGAGCACTTCAGCCTTACCGATAGGCAGTAATTTCAGCTCATCGTCTATTTTACAGCCGACTCCCGCTCCCCGCGGGTAGCGTATAGCCACCGGCCCATGGCATGTTAACGCTGTGGCAAGCATATGCTGCAGCTCATTTTCATTTGCGGGTGCCATCACGATCATATTGGGCATAGACCCAAGGTAAGACAAGTCAAAAAGCCCATGATGAGTGGGGCCATCCTCCCCGACAATACCAGCCCGGTCAATAGCAAAAACCACCGGCAGGTTTTGCAGACAAATATCATGCAGGATCTGATCATAAGCGCGTTGGAGGAAAGTTGAGTATATTGCCACAACAGGATGATATCCCCCGGAAGCAAGCCCGGCGGCCAGGGTAACCCCATGCTGTTCGGCAATACCCACGTCAAAGAAACGTTCCGGAAAAAGCCGCGCGAATTTTGTCAAACCCGTGCCGCCCGACATGGCGGCTGTGATTGCCAGGACGTTCCGCTCGCTGCCGGCAAGCTTCACCATAGTTCTGCCGAACACTTCGGTGTATGAAAGCGGGGCGTTTTTTTTCTTAACCTCTCCACTAGCAACATCAAACGGGCCAACTCCGTGAAACTTGTCCGGATTATCTTCAGCCGGCTTGTAGCCCTTGCCTTTCTTTGTCAACATATGAATCAAGACCGGCCCCTTGATAGACTTGGCTCGTTGCAGGACGCCGGTGACCGCCTTGATGTCGTGTCCGTCTACAGGCCCCAGGTAAATAAAACCCAGTTCTTCAAAAAACATGCCGGGCACCACCAGGTATTTCAAGCTGTCTTTTAGCTTCTCAATCAGCCGCAACAGGGTTGGACCCGCCGGCAGTTTGCGCAAGATTTGCTCAATTTCTTCCTTGCCCCTTGAATACATCGGATCGGTGCGCAGGCGGTTAAGATAGCCGGACAAAGCCCCCACGTTCTGGGCAATGGACATTTCATTATCATTTAAAACCACGATCAAGTCTTTTTTCATATGACCGGCGTGGTTAAGCGCCTCAAAGGCCATCCCGCCGGTCATGGCGCCATCGCCGATAATTGCGACTACAGAATAATTGTCTCCTTTTAAATCCCGCGCGACAGCCATGCCGAGGGCGGCGGAAATAGATGTACTGCTGTGCCCTGTACCAAACACATCATGCTTGCTTTCAGCGGGGCGGGGAAAACCGCTGATACCTCCAATTTGACGCAAAGTGCCAAACTCCTTATAACGTCCCGTAAGCAGTTTATGAGCATAGCTCTGGTGTCCCACATCCCAGATAATCTTATCCACGGGAGAGTTGAAAACATAATGAAGAGCCAGTGTTAGTTCCACCACCCCTAAACTAGGTGAAAGGTGTCCCCCATTCTTCGCGACAGTATTAATTATTTCCTGACGTATTTCCCCGGCTAACTCCTGCAGTTGGGCAAAATTCAGCGAGCGAATCACATATGGGGAATGAACTTTTTTTAAAAGTCTACTCACTGCTTACCCACCTTTTGCTTATTCTTCGGCACCTTTTGTTTTTGAAAAAAGTTATAACCGGTGACACTTTCAATTTTCGCCAGGACAGTACCGACAAAAAAAATAATTTCGTCAGGATGGCTGAGAGACACTTTTTTCCCCGCGGCCTTACCGGTAACAATCAAAACAGAAATAAGGGCGGTAAGCAGCACATTCAGCCAAAACTGATCGAACCGCGGTCCCACCCTCATGATTTGCACTACGATTGATATCCCCAACGCGCCGCTTACCGTGGTGGTTATATCACCGATAATATCATTTGCGATATTAGCTACTCTATCGGCATTTTTGATTAACAGCAGCCCTTGGGGCGCACCTTTAACACGTTTAGCTGCCTTTGCGTTGAAAGGAGCGTGAGAGGCGGCTGTCACAGCCGTACCCACAAGATCGGCCAGAATGTTTATTGTAATGATGATAATCAAAAAAACAAAAGACAAAATCAGGTTATTCAATTTAGACGCAAATATTTCTGAAAACAAGGTAAATATGATTGCGATTATAAACGAGCCTATACCGACCAGGAAAATATATCTACCGGAAACAGTAGATTTATTATTACCCAAAAATGTCACCTCATACTGCGACAGTTGGCATATCTATTTTGCACTACTCAGGGGCCAGTAATCAGTAGTCAGGAGTCAGAATAAGAAAACTGTTTATTGTCTCGAACTATTCTGAATTCTGACTCCTGAATTCTGAATGCCAGAATAGTAACAAATAGAAACTTATATCATGTAAAGTATACTATGCCACAAGTTATTACGTAATATATGTAAGATAAGTGACAGCAGACCGGGTAAATATTGTGGCTTAGGTCTAGCAGGTTTTCCCAAACAGCTACCGGCTGTCGCCAAACCGGCGGTTTCCCTTTACAACTGTTTCCGTCCGTCACCGTACCGGGGCTAGATTACCACTTAGTCCACACTGCAATCCCCAATCTGCCCCGGAATTCCGGACAGCCTAGGAGTTTTCCTCGACAGAATTTACCTTTTTTAGCCTCTTTTGCAATAAAGGTTTCAATCATCAAACCAACCGTGCACGGGCCCATGTCAGCCGGTTTGTAAAAATGCTGAAATCCACCCTTACCACTCAAGGCAGGCTACACTGCACGCAGCTTCGACCACATGCAGGTTTAAATCCCAAGCCATAGTCTACCAACCGCGCCAAGGCGGTACAGCTTCCCACATACTTGGGTCTCCACGGAGGCAGGGTCAACGCCCGCATGCCGTTGCGGGTCGCCCAACCACCTTAACTCCCAGTACCAGCCCCCGACTGGGCGTCAGCAGCCAGCACCAGGAACTTCATCGTTGTGCCCTTGACGGATTTTTAGGCCCGCCTTCAAAAAGGTGCATCTGACTAGAATACTGTATCACTTACCGATAAATATTTTCACTTTGTAATTATAACAAAACATCTATTTTCTTTCAAATGCCGGTTTTTCTCTGTTTTCGCTGTTTAATTGGTTATTAGCCTAAAAAATAATAACCGCCATATCGCAAATCTGTATAGTAGCGGTGTGTTCCTGTAGATAATATTTTCACTTATTGAACTGCCCGGACTAAAAGCATAATTTAGTAATCCCGGTCGATGATATAATGTACGAGCATCTTTAAAAAATCCGCCTCTTCCCCAAAACAATCCAGAGCCGATAAAGCTCTTCCCGCGGCCTGACGCGCTTTTGCCCTCGCTTCTTCCATACCAAAAAGCGAAGGGTAAGTGACTTTCTTGTTCTTGACATCGCTTCCCACCGGTTTGCCTATCTTTGCCGCGTCACCTTCAACATCAAGAATGTCGTCAATTATTTGAAAAGCAAGGCCTAAATTATCCGCATAGCATGTAAGACTATTTAATTTTTCCTCTTCCGCCCCGGCCAGGATAGCCCCCGCCCGAACTGCCGCGCGATAAAGGGCGCCTGTTTTGTGACTATGAATGTATTCAAGCGTGCGTTCATTGATATCCTCTCCCGCGGAAAACGTATCGACAACCTGTCCTCCAATCATGCCGAATGTTCCTGCCGCGAGAGCAATCTCATCAATAACTTTTACAACATCATCCGTATTTTGGGCGCGAACGTTCGCTAACATGGAAAATGCCAGAGTTAATAGGGCGTCGCCCGCTAAAATCGCTACAGCGTCCCCGTATACCTTGTGGTTCGCCGGTTTACCCCGGCGATAATCATCATTGTCCATGGCAGGCAAGTCATCGTGAATCAGTGAGTAGGCATGAATCATTTCAAGAGCGCAGGCCGCGGGCATTACATCCGCGGCTTTCCCCCCCACTGCTTCAGCCACTGCTATTACCATGACGGGTCTGAGCCGTTTGCCTCCACCCATGACGCTATACCGCATAGCCTGGTGAATCAAAGGCGGATAGGCGTTGGACGGCGGCAGGTGATGTTCAAGCGCCTCTTCAACAATAGAACTATACTTCTCCAATGTTTCTTCAAAATTCATTTTTTTGACCCCCTACCGCCAAGGGCAACGCGTCAATTTCCTTAACGTTTATTTCATCTTTTTCGTTAGCGGTTAATATGGCAATACGTTGCTCTGCCGCCGCCAGGTATTCATTACAGACACGGGTAAGTCCGATTCCCTCCGTAAACATCTCCAGCGCTTTCTCCAGCGGCAACCGGCTGTCTTCCAATTCCCGCACCAGTGCTTCCAAACGCGCTATGGCTTCTTCGAAAGATATTTTTTTACCTCCAGCGGTGTTTTCCACAACCATAAATGTCCTCCTTACCGTACCTCTTAAGACTCTTTAATCCGCGCCCGCACCGCGGCCACGGCCTCATCCTTCAGCCGCCCGGCCGCGGCAGCCATCGCCTCTTTTTCCTCAATAACCCTTTTTACATAATCCTGATCTTCGATCATGGCGGCATTAATTTCAGCACTCAAAAGCACGCCGTTGACAGCGGCGTCAAATATAACGGCGGCCACCCCGGCGTCGCTGATGGCTGTTTTGTTTCCCATGCCGGAGAGCCGCGCGGTGATCCGCAGCGCTTCCAGACAAACACGGGCTATGTCCAAAGGAGTTTCCGTGGCTTTTACTAAAGCTTTCTGCATAGCTTCTTCACGTGTTGCTTTTTCAGCATCGGTTTCCTTGGGCATCCGAAAAGCCCTCATATAATTGTTAAACTCCGCCATGTCCCTGTCTACCAGTTCTTCCAGTCTTCTCATCAAATTATCGGCGGTGCTGATAATTTCATTGACCTGCGGTTCAACCTCCCGGTACTTCTTTTTCCCCGTGGTCAGATTGCAGACCATAGCGGTCATAGCCAGGCCGAAACACGCCACTATGGCGGAAACACTGCCGCCACCCGGCGCAGGGGAACTGGAGGCAGAAAGTTCTATTACTTCCCGCAAGGTTTTATCAAATAAAGCGCTCACAGGCGACATCTCCTTTTTTAAAGAGTTGGCAGGGGGAGATGGCAGGGGGACGGTTCTTCTGACAACTTATTAAATGTTTCCTGAGCGGTCCAGGAGAACCGTCCCCTCTGTCTTCCCCTGTCCTGCGCACTATTTCTTCTGAAGTTTGATTGCTTTAAGCAGGTTTCTCTGCACCAAAACGGTGGTAAGACTGCCGACCCCGCCTGGGACTGGTGAAACCGCGCCGGCAACCTTTTGCACATTTTCATAGTCAACGTCCCCGCAAATGCCTTCCGCCGTTTCATTTATACCGGCGTCTATCACTACGGCGCCGGGTTTGATCAAGTCGGCTGTAATCATCTTGGCCTTGCCCACGGCGGTGATCAGTATGTCCGCCTGTCTGGTGTGCCGGCCAAGGTCGCTGGTTTTAGTGTGGCAGACAGTCACCGTAGCGTTTTGGTTCAGCATCATAAAAACCAGCGGTTTACCCACTGTTTCGCCACGGCCTACCAGAACGGCATGCTTACTCTCTATTTCTATTCCGCCGCGCTGCATGATTTCAATACAACTTTGCGGTGTGGCCGGAAAAAGCCCGTCGCTATTACTGACGAGATAACCCCGGTTGACGGGATGCACCCCGTCAATGTCTTTAAGCGGCGATACCGCTTCTAAAACTCTTTGTTTGTTTATTCCCTCGGGCAAAGGCAATTCAATGATAATTCCATGCACATTTTCATCTTTATTCAACTTACCGATTAAGAACATCAATTCATCTTCAGGAATTCCACCCGGCAAGTTGAAGAGCTCGTAGCTGATGCCGGCGTTAAGGCAGGCTTTTTCCTTGGAGCGGGCGTAAATGACTGACGCCGGGTCATCACCAGCCAGGATAACAGCCAGTTTAGGCACAATTCCCCTTGCGCGCAGTTGCCCAACTTCTTTTTTTATTTCCGCTCTGATTAATCCAGCAATTTTTTTACCGTCGAGAATAATTGCCATTTTATTACCTGTGCGCTTTCTTTATTTTATTGTAACCTTTTTTCCTCCACAGCACACTGCAACAACCCCTTGTACAAGCGCACAACCAGCTTGTCGCCTTCGTCCACTTCTTTAATGTCGCTAATGACGCGCCTGCCGTCCGGTGTGGTACAAATACTATATCCCCTGGCCAGAGTGGCCAGCGGACTCAAGGTGTTTAGCCGGGCGGCGAGCGCCGCGAGGCGGCCGCCCTCGCTTTCGACCACGCTGCACACGCTTTGGGTCAGGCGGTGGGTGAGGAAGTCAACTGATTGCTGCCTGGCGCCGCAAAAAGTTTCCACCGGCCGCGCCAAAGTCCTGCCGGACAGACAATAATCCAGACGCCGTCTTCCTTCATTTATTTTTTGCTCAACAGCGCGCTTAAGCCTGTCCGCAATTGTTTGGACATAACGCTCCATTTCCCTTTTATTGGGAACAGCCATTTCCGCGGCGGCCGAAGGAGTGGCGGCGCGGGCGTCAGCCACAAAGTCGGATATGGTAAAGTCAGTTTCATGTCCCACCGCCGATATGACGGGGATTTCGGAGTAATAAATACAACGGGCGACAACTTCCGTGTTAAAAGCCCACAAGTCCTCAATAGACCCGCCGCCCCGGCCGATAATAATCAATTCAACCCCGCCGAGCTTGTTTAACAGCTGGATCCCCCGCGCCACCGCGAGAGGCGCGCCTTCGCCCTGCACCAGCACCGGGACCAGAATAACCTCCAGGCCGGGCCAGCGGCGCCGAATTATTTCCACCATGTCACGTACCGCCGCACCGGCCAGGGAAGTGACAATACCGATCCGGCGGGGCAGCAGCGGCAAATTTTTTTTATGTTTTGGGTCAAATAACCCTTCCCGCTGCAGTCTGTCTTTCAGCTGTTCAAAAGCCAAATACAACGCGCCGGTTCCGTCCGGTTCCATCTCATCAGCGTAAAGCTGGTATACGCCGTCCCTTTCATAAACTGAAACGTAGCCGCGTACCAGCACGGCCATGCCGTTTTCCGGCCGGAAAGGCACGGCGCGGCTGCGGGAGCGAAACATGACCACTTTCAGACAGCTTGACTCATCCTTCAAGGTAAAGTAATAGTGTCCGGATGAAGCAGGCTTAAAGTTGGATATTTCCCCTTTTACACAGATATTAGCCAGCAGGTAATCGTTTTCAAACATTGTTTTGATTTGCCTGGTCAATTCCCGGACACTTAGCACACGCACCGCTCTTAACTCCTAATAATAATAATGAAAGCAACCGGGCCACCGCGCTGAAAATAGCAGCAGCGCCTTTAGCCCGGCTAAAACGACCTGTTCTATTTTAATAATGCCATATGTTATTATTCTATAATGAGAATACAATCCCTGCAACCGATTAATAAAATACAAATTCAAAAGAGCAGTTGTTCAATAAAAACAACCACTCTTTCTAAGACTCAATATTATTTTGGTATATTTCCGGTTTTTCCACAACACGCCCCAGGATGCCGTTGATAAATTTTCCTGACTCTTCGCTGCCGAATGCTTTGCCTAATTCTATGGCTTCATTCACAGAAACGTTATCCGGTATGTCCTTACAGTACAGTATTTCAAAAAGCGCCAGGCGCATTATATTTCTATCGACGCTTGCCATCCTCTTTATATTCCAGTCTTTGCTTAGGCCTGCGATAACCTGGTCAATAGACCTCAAGTTGGCCAATGTTCCGTTAACAAGCTGCCGGGCGAATTCTTCATTTTTCTTTAATCTGCCCAGACTTCCGTCCACTTTATTAAAAGCTTCGCTTGGCTCAATATTGCCAAGATCTATTTGGAACAGGACCTGAAGCGCCCTTTCTCTGGCCTGTCTCCTGCTCATCAAATTCCTCCTCGTAGCAATTTACGCGCAAAAATAACGTATCCAGCGCCCTAGACGGCAACCATTACTCCGGCCCGAATACACTGCAAGCTATCGTTCCCGAAAAATCCTTGATATAAATTCCCGAAAATCAATTTTTTCATCAAGGCGCTTGCCCAAATAGTAGCCGGCCACAGCGCAAGCAACAACAAACAAAGCTTTAAAAAGGCCGTACTTGATAGCAAACCAGCCAAAAATCAAACCCAATAAAACACCTGCCGCCTTGCCCAAGTGTTTATCCAAAATTTCTTGGATTATGCCCAACCCGCTCCCTCTCTTCTCCGGCAATATTACTCGACTCTCGGCTTGTGCGCCGATATATCTTCAATAGAAACTTTAACTGTGCTGACAGCAATACCCGTTACTTCAAAAACTTTTTCTTTTACCAGGGTCTGTATTTTCTCGGAAACTTCCGGAATATTGATGTCGGGAGTCACCACGGCGCGCAGTTGGATCCCGACCCCCTGCGAGACTGCTACTACCCTGGGTTTCACCTCTTTTACCCCGTTAACCTGAGATACTACTTTTACAGTAAGATTTTCTATCGCTTTTATGGACACACGAATCTGACCAGCAGCACTTTCTGTGAGCAACACGTACCTGCCAACTCTGTCGGATCTGCTTACACCTATCCAAAACAATCTGGCACCGGCAAGTATCAATATTGCCATAAGTGTCCAAAAAACCTCCGGCTGGCCGGGATAAAAAAGATCTCTGAGCAGGAACTGTGGTGTTGTCCAGCCCAGCATCACCGCTGAAAAAAGTACGAAAATCGCTGTTAAAAAGAAAGTGTATACTGCCAGTAAAGCACGGTCAAAAGGCCTCACCGGATATACCCCCTTAAAAAGCAGCCCCCCTCTTTCTGGGGGCTGCGTAGTTTATCTTACTCTATGTTCCTCTTCTTTCATTTCAGAAGTAAAAGCAACACCTTGAACATTGACATTAACTTCCACAACAACCAGCCCGGTCATTCGCTCAACGGCATTTTTAACGCTGCCCTGGATACTTGCGGCAATATCCGGAATTCGCACACCGTAATCCACAATTACGAAAATATCTATAGCCGCCTCTTTCTCCCCGACCTCTACCTTAATACCCTTTGAAAAGTTCTTCTTTCCGAGCAGTTCCGCGATACCACCCGCAAGGCCGCCGCTCATGCCGGCCACGCCTTTAATTTCGATAGCCGCCAATCCGGCAATAACTTTAACAACTTCATCCGCTATTCTTATTGCGCCATACCTGGTTTGTTCCTCCCGGACTACTCCCGAGGCATCCACCTTTATTCCCCCCAGTCACACCAAAAACAATTAAAATTCCACATTTTTTATTATAGCAAAGATGGTAAATTAACGCAAACCAGATTATTTGCAGGGAAAATAATTTTAGATAAATATATACGGTCAGAGTTTAGCGATAATGACAATGCTGCTGGAGTCAACGCCTGTCCCACGCGCAATCAGTTCCCCCAGCTGCATCGTTTCTTCGTGGTTTAAGCTGTCTGCCGCCACGACCGCCGTCACAGACTTATCATCAATTAATACTGCCGCGTCATCGTATCCTTTTGCCTTAATCAAGTTTTCCATTTCAACTTCTTTTTCCATACGGCTGCTGATGTTTAACAGGTTATCCTGTGCTTTTTGCCTGGTCTCGCTGGAAGAATTGGCATTATTAATCACCTCGCGAAGCCACTCTACCCGCTGGCCTCTGGTGCGTTCTCTTTCCAGCCGGTATTCCACATAGAAATTGGCATCGCTCTTGGTGGCGGTCTCTTCCATCAAATCACCGGCAATCCTCCCGTCCGGCGCTGTCCTGTCATTGTTAATAAGCACTTCTCCGGCAGTGGGAATATTTACTTGCATACCGGGAACGTCTGTTTTCTCCTTGACAGCGCCATGCTTAAATAATAGCAGCAGAACAACGCCGATTATACTCAAGACAGCGAGCGACAATACTCTTCTACTGATAATAAGTGTTTTCATCATTCTCTCCTTTCCCTTGGCAATACGAGTATCTTTTGAGGTTCGATACCCATGGCCACCTTCGTCGCCTGAAAAAGCATCGCCTTCACTTCGGCGTTATCCGCACCTTCCGCAACAACCAAGACACCGGCCACATGAGGGGCCACCTCCCGTTCCACAACCGGTTGTTCTCCCTGTCCGTTGCGGTTCATCACCAGTTGGCCGCTGTTATTGTCCTCAGTTGTAAGCCGTGTTCCCCCCGACTGATCACGCTCTTGAACTGTTTTCTTGCCCGTGGTAGTATTGACCGCATATTCAGACTGGGTTGTGTCCGACAGCCGCACGGACACCTCAACTTCTCCGGCTCCTTCAACTTTCTTAAGCATCTCACAAAGCTTTTTGCTTAAGAGTTCTTCTTCTCTCGACATGCCGCTTATCACCTGTTCTTGAGCTTGTTTATTAGAAACTTCCGCATTCGGTATTTGTTTTTGGTTTGATTTTGTCCCGTCAACCGCGGAGAAGACAAGCATCAGCACTCCAATCACAGCCAGTCCCGCCAGCCAGAGGTTGCGCTTGTTTTGCCATCTTGAGCCACCTCCCCCCTGTCCACCGAAACCAAAGAATTCAAGCAGCTTGTTCAAATAGGCACCTCCACTCATATGCATTGCAGATAACTATTACTTTTTGTTCAATTCCGAGATCTGACATCTGACTTCCGACGACTGTTTTCAACGGTACACGCAGTCAACTTGTTCTTGCTTTAAATTATAAAAATTGGCAACTGTCTTGATCAGTCCGGCTGCTGCTTCATCAGGAGGCCCCGGTTCAGCCTCTACCGGCTCTTTTTGCTCAGCCTTTTGCCCGACACGCACAGTTACCGGCTCAATAATTGAGGCATTGTCTTTGCCATTTTGTTTGTCAAATTTGCCAGGTTCTTTTTCCACAAACAGAACTATTCTGTTTATTTGCCCATAGTTTGCTCCTTCTTTTTCCGAATTCACCATTACCTCCGCATCCACCACTGGTAATTCCTTGTTAATATTGGCAATGGCCATTACCTGATTGGCAAGTCCGCGCTTGTATTGTTCAATCGCTTTTTGCTCCTGCTCGCTGGATATTTTTTTCCCAGACTCCATGATCATGGAAAGACGTTCATCCGTCATTTTTTCAGTTAGCGAAGGCAAGTCACTGGAATAGTCCCGGTGCATCAGATCACCCGCCGCCTGAATTACTGCCACGATAATCAGGAGCCCCATGACCATTTTTACATACCTGCGCATTTCTCCGGCAGGTAGAAGCATTTCGAGAAATACTGCTAAGATTACTATGATAATCAAATTTTGGATAAGTGAACGTATTACCTCCACCCGACCACTCCTAACTGTTCACCTGAGCATGACGGTAATGTTCGCCACACCGACAATAATTGTGATGACAAAGAAAAACAGCAGGCCTACTGTCGCCACCGCAGCGAAAATCAAGAGTAAATTATTGCCAAGACCATTTAAACAGTTGACCATTTGTCCGTCTCCAATCGGCTGAATCAATGCTCCGGCAAGTTTATAAATAAAAGCGAGCGTTATAATCTTTAATAAAGGAATAAGCATTATTGCGCTAATTACCACCACCCCGGCTATGCCAACAGCGTTTTTTATTAACAAAGACGAACTGACCACGGCGGCAAGAGCGTCGGAGAGCACTCCGCCCACTACAGGCACAAAGGCGTCCACCCCAAATTTAGCCGTTTTAAAAGTAACAGAATCACCAACAGCGCCGGCCACGCCCTGAATAGTCAGAACCCCCAAAAAAATCGTGGAGAATATTCCCATTAAGCCCATGGCTACCCCTTTTAACAAGTCGGCCAGGTTTGAAACCTTGAATTTTTCCGATAAATTGTTGACAATCCCCAGAATTGCCACGAAAAAGAGCAACGGTAAAATTATATTTTTTATTAAGGTGCTAAAAACACCCACCGTGGTCAAAATAACGGGGCTAAAAACCGCGGCGGAAGCCACACCCCCTACGGCAACCAGGAGAGTCAATAAAACCGGCAGGAGCGCCTGCATAAACAACACCATATTTTCTACAACTTCCTTGCCGGCGTTGACTGCCAGGGAAAAGGAACCGATAGCGATGGTAGTTAATGCCAGATAAGTAACTGAATAAGTCAATTGAGCGGCGGTGCCTTTTTCAAAAGATGCCATTAAATTTTGCAGAATAGCGCAAATTACCGCGAGGATTACCAGCTTTCCCAAGAGGTCGAAGTTCGCTACCACTTCCTTGAAAAGCTGCCGGATTAAATTCTTAAAGATTTCCGCCGGTTTCCAATCCAGTTCTCCTTTCACCAGCTTAATTACCATGTCTTTAAAATCGAAGGCGGGAATCGACCCCTTGATTTCCGTATCAAGCTTTTCAACATATTGTTGCACTTCCGCCAGGTTTAAGGATGATATTTGTCCTTCCGGTGTTATAACCGCGGGCTGCTCCCCCCATACAGGCGCCGGAACCAGTAAAAGAACAGCAAAAAACAACGTAAAAAAAATATTAGGCAATATCCCACCGCCTCACGGTACAAGTTTTAAAAGCATCTGAAGCACAGCTACGATCATTGGTACTGCAAGCACCATAATCATTATCTTAGCGGCAAATTCAATCTTGGTGGCAACTGCGCTCTCACCAGCATCCCGGCTGATTTGAGCCCCGAATTCAGCAATATAAGCAATTCCAATAATTTTTAGAATGGTACCCAAGTAAACCATGTTGATTTCCGCTCTAGCCGTCAAATCCATGATTACATCCATAATCGAACCGATTTTACCTAATACCAGAAGGAAAATGATAATGCCGGCCACTAAGCTTAAGAGTACCCCCAATTCCGGCCGCTGACTTTTCACTACCACGATCAGGACAGTGGCAATAAGACCGATGGCAACTATTTGCATAATGTCCATGTCTTGCTCTCCCGTACACTTTCTCAAACTGACGCCCCTAAAATAGTTTAAAAACAGATTTCACCTGGTCGAATAAATTGGCGAGCAGTTGGATGACCCACATGAAAACAATGGCCAACCCCGCTAAAGTGACTAGATGACCTTGTTCTTCCTTTCCGGCGTGTTTTAAAATAGCGTTTAAAACAGCCACCAGAATACCCACCCCGGCAATTTTAAAAATCAGATCTATACTGCTTCCCATATATTGACCTCCGATCTATAATTACCTCAACATTTCTAAAAATCATTTAGAAATTACTAGAATAAAGAATGGTTTATCCTTACTATGTATCCTGACTCCTGAATACCTAATTATCCCCCTTCTCAATAAAGGAGCAACACGACCAGGAGTCCTCCCAGAAAACCAAGATAACTCCAAAGCTTGACATTCCTTGCCGCCTCCTCTTCCGCGGCTAAAGTCTCCGCACTGATTTGTTCCATAGCCAGCCGCAGGTGTTTTATCTGATCCTCCCTGTCGGAAATACCCAGGGAACCTCCAAGATTGCGCAGGATGGATAAGTCACCTGACTTTAGCGCGGTACCCGGATAATATTTCTCAAGGGCCTTATCCCAGGCTTCTGAGGCGGTAACACCGGACATGTTGGAAAGTTCCGCCGCCGCCCCACTGAATAAAGTGGCAGAGGTTTTATCGCAACGGCCGGATACTTGCATAAAAGCATCCGGTAAACAAGTTGCGCTGTATGCAATTTCCGTTTCAAGTATCTGAAGTGCTGAACGGAGCGAGCGCAATTCCTTCGGCCTGCGGGCGTAATTTCCCGCCATGGCTAGCCCGCTGAGGCCGCTGGCCGCTATCACCATCACTGCTCCAATCAGTTTCAGCATTTTTTCACCCCCAGTGACCGCATGGTTCTGCCGTCGATTATTTCTTCTATTGTTCCCACCCCCCGGGAGCGGCCAAGTATGACAAAACGCTCGATTATTTTTGAGCGGATTATCCTTCCCAGCGCCGGCCGCTCAGCCAGTTCGGCCAAATTTTTTCCGTGGGCGGTGGCTAAAACCTTCACCCCGGCATTCAATACTTCTTCCAACGCCCCAACATCTTCACCGCGTCCGATTTCATCAACAGCTATTACCCGCGGGCTCATTGAGCGCAAGAGCATCATCATGCCTTCTGCTTTAGGACACCCGTCCAGGACATCAGTCCTTAGTCCCACGTCCAGCTGCGGTACTCCCTTGTAACAGCCGGCAATTTCCGACCGCTCGTCCACCACGCCAAGAGTTAATCCTGAAAAACCAAGTTCCGGAACACCATTACTCAATTGCCTGATCAAGTCTCTAAGCATGGTTGTCTTACCGCAACAAGGCGGGGAAACCAAAACCGTATGGAAGATATCCCCACGGCTATTGTTCAACAGGTACGGGAGAAGACTGGAAGCTGCGCCGGTGACGGCCCTGGCTAGGCGAATATTGCACCCGGAAAGGTACTTCAATGTCCTGATTTTCCCGCCATCCAACACTGCTTTTCCCGTAATGCCGACACGGTGACCACCGGGTAGAGTAATAAACCCGTTTTTCAATTCTTCCTCAATTGCATAAAAAGACGAGTTGCTGATTAATTGGATTAATCTTTCCATGTCAATAGGTGCGACACAATACGCTTCTCCGGCTTCACGAGTAGGCCGCCCCTCAACAGTTAAGAAAATTTCATTGCCGGCTAACCCGAGGATTAAGGGTTTTCCCTGTCTAAACCGGATCTCTTCGATTTTATCAATAGCTGTGTGAGGCAACGCGGCAACCATGGACCGGATGTTGCCCGGCAAAACCGGTAAAATACCATCTAATGCCCCGGGGCCGCAATGTCTCGGGGTAAACTGATACAAGTCCGCGAAACTCAAAGTTTTGTCCCTCCTGAATAATTAATATTGAGTATTGCGGTAAAATATGCCAGTTCTTTTCAACACAAAAAAGCCGCTTAAACGACCATGGTTTAAAAAAACCAGTCACCCAAGCGGCATTATGCCATATATTGTGTAGTAGGTAAAATTATAACAGTATTTTGGAAGGACAATATATTATGAAAAAACAACCATCTGTTTCATACATCTGGCCGGAAACGTTTTTCGAACAATACCATTTATGGCTGCAAAACCAACAACCGGTCAAAGGAAACGCCCGTCCTGCCGGCAGCGCCAAAGAATATCAAAATTACGCGCCGGTTTTTATACCGGTTTATCCGTCATGTCCTTACATGGGTTCACCTTACACTTCCCTGCCGTTTTGCCCGGCGGATTTAAGCGGCGCCAACCCAAATGCCTGTCAGGCCGCTAACAATTGCTCCAGACAAACACCCGTTCTGCCCAACGCTTATATTTTATTCCTGATATTTATTTTAATCATGCTTGGTACAAGAAAAGAACAAATACTGGCGGTCATCCGTAAGATTTTTCAATAAAGATTTAAAGCGGCCAGCTTGTTGGCCGCCGCTTCAGGGCAAAATACGCAAAAACAATTCAAATATCTTCATCGCTTGCCGTTAATCTTTTCCCGTTCGTCTGTCCTTCAAGCATTTCAGGTTCTTCATCGACTTGATAATCTTCGTCGTTTACAAAAACCACTTCATCACAATTAGGACAGGTGATTTCCACTACATCTTTATCATTAGTTATACTGGAATCAAAATAGACTGTTTCACCACACCCGGGACACTCCACTTCGATATAATTTCCATTTCCGGCGCTCTGGCTTGCTCCATTATCCTCATACAATTCATCTTCCAGCTGATAAAGGTCCTCGTCGATTGTTTCCAAATAATCTTCAAGCTGTTCCTGTCCTTCTTCCAGATCACCGAATGAATCGGCGAATTCGTCCAAGACCTCAATAATTCCATGAAAAAGTTTGCCTTCTTTCGAGTCGGGGCTTAAGTCAAGCCCGCTTGACAATCCCTGCAGGTATGCTACTTTCGCTTTTAAATCATTCATTCAAATTATACCTCCTCTGGTTATATCCTTGACCGGCTTTAATAGTATGTCTATAACCAGGGGGGTTTAAACACGTCTATCAATTACGCCCGTTTAATATAGTTCCCTGTTCTGGTGTCAATCTGAAGTTTATCCCCCACATTAATAAAAAAAGGCACCTGGACTACAGCCCCGGTTTCCAGGGTGGCCGGTTTGGAACCGCCAGAGGCGGTGTCGCCCTTGATACCCGGACTTGTTTCAACCACCTCCAACTCAACGAAGTTCGGCAATTCCACACCGATGGACCTCTCCTGAAAAGTAAGAATATGAATATTCATATTCTCTTTCAGGTATTTTACGGCATCACCCAGTTGTTCGGTATTCATGGCCATCTGATCATAAGTCTCCATATCCATAAAATTATAGTCTTTTCCATCGTTATAAAGATACTGAACCTCACGCCGCTCAATCCTGGCCTTAGGTATTTTTTCCCCTGCGTTAAATGTTTTTTCGACAACGGCTCCAGTACGTATGTTTCTAAGTTTCGAACGTACAAAGGCAGCGCCTTTACCCGGCTTAACATGCTGGAACTCAATTACCTGGAAGACGTCTCCTTCCAGTTCAATAGTTAGTCCTGTTTTAAAATCGTTGGTTGATATCACTGCTCCCGCCTCCTGACAATTTTTATGATAAACTAAAAAGGTTGATCAGATTAATAAGCCTATCCTTGGGGGTCCTGGTTAAAACCTCACAGTCGGACTCCCCGACCACGACCGTGTCTTCAATCCTCACTCCACCCCAGTCCGGAAGGTAGATACCCGGTTCAACCGTTACTGTCATACCTTGTCGCAACACAGTATCATCTTTCATGGACAGTCTGGGGTTTTCGTGTATATTCAGGCCAAGCCCGTGCCCGGTGCCGTGACCGAATCGTTCACCATAGCCTTTGCCGGTAATAATGTCACGGGCTATTTTGTCAACATCCGACGCCCGTACGCCGCTGCGAATCGCTTCTATTGCCCGCATCTGGGCTTCGAGTACGATATAATATATTTCCTGCTGTTTTGGACTTGGCTCTCCTAAAACAACAGTTCTGGTAATATCGGAATGGTAGCCATGGTAGAGCGCCCCAAAATCCAAGGTAACCAGCTCCCCCTGCTGCAACCTCCTGGTGGAAGCTACTCCATGCGGAAGCGCCGACCGGGGACCGGAAGCGACAATGAATTGAAAAGCCACACCATCCGCCCCCATACACCTCATTGAATACTCCAGCTGCAGAGCCACCTCACGCTCGGACACGCCCGGTTTAATCATGGGCAACACCTTTGCAAAAGCCAGATCAGCCAGGCGGACGGCCTCCTCAATATTTTTAATCTCATCATCGTCTTTAGCCATCCTGAGTTTCTCCACCAGTCCACTTGTCTCTTTTATTTCAACGCTAACTAATTTATCCTTTAACATGAGAAACTGGTTGTGGACCAGATGGTCCCCTTCACAACCCAGACCGGAAACGCTATTCGCCGTCAAAATCGAAGCAAGCGCCTCAGCGTAAGAATCATTTACCTCTATTATTGTCAATCCCGGGCTTTCATGCTTCGCCTGTTCCAAATAGCGAAAATCAGTGAGCAGGAAAGTATTGTCCCGGCATACTAATAGAGCGCCGGCTGTTCCGGTAAAACCGCTCAGGTAGTAACGGTTTTCCGGATTAGTCACATAAAGCGCCTCAACTTGAGCGGCATCCATCAGTTTTTGTAATTCATTAATCCTTGCCTGCATTTTTACTTGCACGCTTCTCCTCCAATAAACCGACTAATGCCCGCAAAGCCAACAGGTAACTGCTTGCGCCAAGCCCGCTGATTTGTCCCGCGGCAACCGGCGCTATCACGGAATGCTGCCGAAAATCCTCGCGCGCGTATATATTAGATAGATGGACTTCGATAGTAGGAATGCCAACAGCCGCCACTGCATCGCGCAGGGCGTAGCTATAATGGGTAAACGCACCCGGGTTGAAGATAACCGCGTCAACTTCCGCTGCGGCGCGATGGAGCAAATCGATCAAGTCGCCTTCGTGATTTGATTGGCGACAGCTAATTTCAACGCCTAATTCGGCGGCCAATACCGATAAATTATTGTTAATCTCTTCCAAACTCAAGGAACCGTATATTCCCGGTTCACGCTTCCCGAGCATGTTTAAATTCGGACCGTTCAGCACCAATATTTTCAATAATAACACCTCTTACCGGCTGGAAACATTCTACCATAGAACGTCTATTAATTCAAAAGAGAAGTTTGCTTTGACATGCTGTTTACCACATGCCGTCATTTCACATGAGTAAAATTGGAGCATTGTTCAAGTAAAACAAGAGCTTCCCACAGCAAGCTCTTGTTTTACTTGTTCATGTAGTATAATTCAATGTCAGTTATAATATCCCTTTTAACGAAACTAAGAATTTACAGCACACATGGATTTAAATATCTATTTCCGCTTTACAACAATGCTGTCCCCGGCATTTTAGTGTACAAAAGGCGCTGTCAGAGCAAATAAATGACGGGCGGAAATTGGAGCCAGATCTTGTACTGAAGCCTCCACAATTAAACTGGGGTCCAGGATGGCAAGAATAGCCACCCTCTCCCCTGTAGTCTGATTCGTATAAAACCCGATAATACAAAACTGCATGTCCTCACCGTATATTTTCCTGGTTACTATATCCCCGATCCTCATCTGCGATACCCCCTGTGAAATCGGCGAAAAACAAAAAAGCTGAACAATAATGATGTTTTTTCTAATAGCATATGCAGTGAGAAAAGGAGTTGTGTTTCAACTGCCACGCCTAACCGACCATAATCTTTTCCTCAGGGTAACGCAGGGGAGTGCTACGCTGTTTATTGGCCAAGGCAAAAATTACAGTCAGGAGGCCCACCCTGCCTAAAAACATAGTCAGCATGATAATAATACGTCCGGCTGAGGTAAGCTCAGGAGTAAGCCCCATAGACAGTCCAACCGTGCCGAAAGCTGAAGTGGCCTCGAACAATACTGCCAGAAAATCCGCATTCTCAGTTATAGACAACAGTAAAGAAACTGACGCAACCAGGATAGTGGCCAGCAGAATAATGGCAACCGACTTGTAAATCTGCTCCGGTCCAATCCGCCGTTGAAATACTTCAGCGTTTTCCTTTCCTTTAGCCATTGACCAGACAGCAATGGCCAGGGCTCCTATGGTGGTGGTTTTCACGCCCCCTCCGGTGGAACCCGGCGAGGCACCGATAAACATCAGAATTACGATAAAAAACTGCGTGGCTGAACGCAACGCACCCATATCAAGGGTGTTGTATCCCGCCGTCCGGGGCGTAACCGCCTGGAAATAAGCGGCTAAAGCCTTGCCAGCCGGACTTAGCGTTTTTAAAGTATTATCCATTTCCAGAAAGTATATTATCAGTGTTCCTGTTACTAATAAAAGCCCGGTAACCGATAAAGTCATCTTCGTATGCAGGGACAAACGTCTAAAATCTTTGTTGTGCCGCAAAACGTCGACTATGACACTAAAACCGATACCGCCTAAGATGATCAAAGTTGTAATGCATAGATTTACCGTGATATCTCCAGTATAACCGGTCAGGCTCTTAAAACCGCCGAACAGATCGAAACCAGCATTGTTAAAAGACGAAATAGAGTGAAATAAACCGAACCAGAGCCCCTTTCGCCACCCCAGGTCAGTCGACCAGCGGATGGCCAGCAGAATAGCGAAGACAAACTCGGTGGTAGAAGTAAAAAGGAGCGCGTATTTGGCTAATCTCACTATACCGGCTATATTGGTCTGATTCAACGACTCCTGGATAATCAGCCTTTGCCTGAGGCCAATCCGGCGGCCCATCAACATGGCGAAGAATGTGGCCATTGTCATAAATCCCAAACCGCCTACCTGGATTAAAGCCAGAATGACCACCTGACCAAAAGTGGTCCAGTGAGTGCCGGTATCAACGACCACCAGCCCGGTGACACAGACAGCGGACGTAGCCGTAAAGAGGGAGGTTAAAAAGCTAATTTCTTGACCAGGCCGCACCGCCGCCGGCATTGTAAGCAAAACAGCTCCGGTCAGAATAAGCGATGCAAAACCCACTACCAGAACCTGAGACGGGGTTGCCCGCAAGGTCAACCTCTTTTGTTGTTCTCCGTAAGATATGGAGGAACCATTCACCGAACTTTTAAACACTATTTTTTCCTCCAAAATAAAATCCCAGCATGCTAAAAATGGCACCTGGGTTTTTTATAGTATTCTGCACTGCTTATATTATAGTGATACAATATTAGAAAACAAGTATTCATAGCCAATATTTATATAATCTTTATATAAAATATTGGTTCTATTACTCCTTTCATAATTTATTATTCCCAAATCTATCACCCGCCGTTATCTTCAGCCCTGGTACCTTTCTGTCAATCAACAGGCTCTTACCGGAACAAACCCGGCAATATCGATGAAATAACCAGGAGCGTTGTTAAAATAATCATTATTACTGTAGTCACCCAAGCGATCAGATTAAACACACGGGAATTTACATACTCACCCATCAAGTCACGGTCATTTACCAAATTTAACATAAACACCAATACCAGCGGCAATAGCACGCCGTTGATAACTTGGGACCAAATCATTATTGGGATCAGGGGAATATTCGGAATAAGAATAATCCCGGCACCCGCGACCACCAGAAAAGTATACAGCCAGTAAAACACCGGCGCGTCTTCCCACGTCTTATCCACACCCGCTTCAAAACCAAGGGCTTCACAAATAAGAAAAGCGGTGGAAAGAGGTAAAATTGACGCCGCGAACAAGGAAGCGTTAAACAAGCCGAAAGCAAACAACTCGGAAGCCCAGCGGCCGGCGAAGGGCATCAGGGCGCTGGCCGCGTCCTTGGCTGTTTCAATAGCGACACCGTTTTTATGCAGTGTCGCCGCGCAGGCAACCACAATAAAAATGGCCACTACGTTGACCATAATTACCCCGACGATGACATCAAGACGTGAAAGTTTATACTCTTTAACTGTTATCCCCTTTTCCACAACGGCAGACTGAATGTAAAACTGCATCCACGGCGCGATGGTAGTGCCGACCAGACCGATTAACATGGCCAGATACGCGCTGTCAAATGTAAAATGAGGGGTTACCGTTTCTCTTGCGACAGTGCCCCACGGCGGTTCAGCCAAAATACCTGAAATTATATAGGAAAAATATATAGCTGAGGCAATTAGGAATATTTTTTCTACTCTTTGGTATGTTCCTTTAACCACCAGCCACCAGACAACCAATGCGGAAACCGGCACTGATATATATCTATTTATCTGGAATATTTCCAGGCTCGCAGCCACACCGGCAAATTCAGCAATGGTATTGCCCAGGCTGGAAAGAACCAAACCGAGCATGGCGAATAATATCAGACGCACTCCGTATTTTTCGCGAATCAGGTCTGCCAGGCCTTTGCCTGTTACAGCCCCCATCCGCACGCCCATTTCCTGCACGACAAACAGCGCCAGAATCATGGGCAGAAAAACCCACAGCATTTGATAGCCGAATGTAGCTCCCGCCACGGAGTAAGTAGTAATACCCCCGGCGTCATTGTCAACATTGGCCGTGATCACTCCCGGCCCTAAAATAGAAAGGAAAAATATTATTTTCTTTAAAAAGGACGGCTTTTTCATTCACGCTCACCTCCTGCTGAAGGCTTTGCGCATCATGTAATAGGAAAAGCTCTCCAGGTTTTTGCGATCAGGCACAATAGTGTTTAATACGTCATCCACCGTGATTATTCCGAGCATGTGATTTTTGTCATCCACCACCGGCACAGCGATCAAGTCATACTTTACGATGGTGTCAAGCACATCCCTGTGTTCGTCGCCGGATAAAACAGTGATGATTCGATCCTGCATTATTTCCCGCATTGGAGTATTCGGTTGAGCCATAATTAATTCACGTAAGGACAACACTCCCAATAGTGTTTCATCTTCATCCAGAACATAAAGGTAATAAATCATTTCCGCCGCATGGGCCGTCTCGCGAATTTCATCAATAGCTTCCTGCGCGGTCATGTTTAGGCTTATGGCGATAAACTCGGTGGTCATTAGCGCACCGGCCGTATCCTCAGGGTACTCCATCAATTCCCGCACGTCTTCCGCTTCTTCAGGCTCCATCAAGTTCAGCAGTTCATCCGACTTCTCCTGCGTTAGCTCGCCGAGCAAATCGGCGGCCTCGTCAGGGGCCATTTCCTCGATGATGCGGGAAGCACGCTCACTATCCATACGTTCAATGATATTGACCTGGGTATCAAGGTCCACCTCGCCCAACGCCTCGGCAGCGGTCTGATCATCCAGTTTATTGATAAAATGAGGTCTTTCATAGTGATCAAGTTCTTCAATAATCTCGGCGATATCGGCGGGGTGCAGTTTACTGAACTTATCGGTGGTCTCGGAAAGCTTTATATTTTCCGTGCGTGTCTGGAGCGGCTCCAAGTACTGCCAGCCAACCAGACTTACAGGCAGCCGCTCTGTCTTGGGGTCGTAACCGATAACCCTCCTGAGTAAACCGCGCACGCCAACATCTACCGCGCTCAGCATCACTTCATAGACATCGTTCCGCTTTAACCAGGAAAGCTGGATGTCATTAACCCTAACAAGCTTTGACCCTTTGATATCCACGATCTGTTTATCAAGAAGCCACTTTTTTACAAAGAGTTCATTTTCCTGAATTTCCGCATTATTCATCACATCGGAATTGTTTTTTAAAAAAAGCCCTTTATTATGAAATGTATTTATCTCAGAAATATTAATGATTTTTAAGCTTCCTTTGGCATATTTTATCCCGGTCACTCTCGGATATATTCCGTCCCAAAGCACCGCCAGGTCCCTGACCGTCCCTATCTTTTTACCGCCGGCGTCATAAATCTTTTTACCAAGGAAGGTGCTGATAAAAAACTCTCCTTGTGTTTTGACTTCATTCATTTAAAGGCACCTCCCAGCTTCCGGACAGTATTTTCCCTTCATGGTTACAAAAATAAAAACAACCCTGGAGAAAGGTATCAAAAGGGTCGTTCCCAGTAAATCCCTTTCCCCTCTCGTTCGAGCTTTGGCACGTACATAGCTAGAGAAATGATCTCAGCCACATTAGATAAAACCTTAAGCCGGTAATACCTGTTGACCCGTTACAGTCTTTCGACTTTTCCGGGCAGCGGCATATGGTCTATGTAGAAGCCTCACCTAACGAGGAAATTTTTATTTCAGTTTATATATTATAGAAAAAACAAGTCCCTGTCAAACGAAGGACAATTCCATCCACCATCGTTGTTTGATGAATAATCCCCGGCAACTGAGCAAAAGTTAATAATAAAAGGGGGTTTTATTCTTGTACGATGTCGCAATAGTTGGCATGGGTCCCGCCGGGATGACAGCCGCTGTATACGCGGCACGCAAAAAACTAAAAACCCTGCTCATCGGCAAGGAATGGGGAGGTCAGGCGGCAAGGACCGGTATGGTGGAGAACTATATGGGGTTTCAGCTTGTCACCGGTCAAGAATTGATGAAAAAATTTGAGGAGCAGGTTGAGAAGTATCCGGTTGAAAAAATACTGGATGAAGTTATTTCGGCCGGGAAACAAAACAGCAATTTTATTCTTGCCACAAAAAGCGGACGGCAATACTCCGCCAGAACATTGATCATGGCCACCGGCAAGCAACCCCGGTGGTTGAATGTGCCGGGGGAAAAAGAGTTTGCCGGCAAAGGAATAAGTTACTGCTCCATCTGTGACGCCCCCTTGTTTGCGAACATGAAAGTAGCGGTAATCGGCGGAGGCAATTCTGCAATTACAGCGGCATATGACTTAATGAAAATAGCTGAGCACATATACGTGATTTCCCCGGACGACTGGAGCAGTGATCCCGTGCTAAACGATAAGATTAAAGACGCCCCGAATCTTACTAAAATGACCGGATATCAAACAATTAGAATTGACGGTGAGCAAACCGTAAAAAATATTGTCCTCAAGTCTGTCAAAGAGCCTTTCAGGGAATCGACCCTGGAGGTGCAAGGTGTCTTTATTGAAATCGGCACCGTGCCTATGACCGACTTTTTAAGGGGATTTATCAATTTAAATGACAATGGCGAAATTGTCATTGACTGCAGCTGCAATACTTCCGTGCCGGGGATTTTCGCGGCGGGAGATGCCACATCCGCGCCTGAGAAACAAGTAATCGTCGCGGCGGGGGAAGGAGCAAAAGCAGCGCTCGGCACATTTAAATACATACTTGAAAATTGAGATTAAATTAAGATCAAGTCATCTTTATTTAACCAATCCGGTACGCTATAACCTCTAACTGCCGGGTGACCGGCAAACAACGTTCTAACTGCCTTTATTGATTCATATGCTTCCTTCAATAAAGAATTCTGTTCATTAATATATTTCTTATCGTAATTATTATTACCAATATGATGCGCTAAATTTTGTTTAATATTGCTGATTCTAAGAAATGGGTTAATAATAACATTATAATCCTCATCATCCTGCAATATGACTTTCTTCCGCAGCCATTCATTAAAGAGATGCGCTGCCGGGTTATTAAAAGAATCTTGAGACTCTTCAAAGAAAGTTATATTGATGTTTCCAGACATCATATCATCCAATACATTAATAAAATTATTATAATTATTCTCATTTGGAACAAAAAGCGGCCTGAAACCATCAGGTCTGTTTTTTTTGAAATCTTCTTTGAATAATTTTTTATCAAATATACTCAAAGACATTTGGTTTATATGAAATAATTGCTCTATAAAAGCTTCATATATTGATGCGTTTTCAACCCATTCGCCGAAGATGGAATTATGATAATCACCGCAAAAAGTTTGACACTCATCATCAACGATCAAATAAGACATCCATTTATTTTGATGTTCTACAGAAAGATCTTTAAGATGTCTTAAGGAAGCTGCAACCACCCTTTCTCTACTTTTATTAACAAATCCAAGCTCAAATGCCGGCAGCAGAATCTTGTCCTTCTCGCACATATCTTTATAATTATAAGCTATGGCACCAGAATAATCAGATATAACATTGATATGGTAAGAATCATTGGAATATTCCGCCAGAATTCTCATATCGAAGAATAATGGTTCTAATTGAGGTTTGCCAAAATACAACATATTAATGAACGGTTTATCACTGTACTTATTTTCATCCAAGGTACTTTCTAAATGTTCTTCAGTTGGATAAAAATAAATTTGTTTTACGGAATTGTTCTTTAATACTTCAATTTGTTGTGTAATAGGAAAATCACTATATTGTTTAACATGAGGATTTATTGTATAGTTTAATGTTATTAATTTTTCTTTTATTAAATCAATTATTATTGCTTTAAAATCATTCTCATCATAATTTTTATATTTATTTTTGATCTCCATATAAGGAATCCCATTAAAATCGTGAGAATTTATATAGTAATTAGTTATGTTATTTAATATTTCTGTCTTGTTCAATAAAGTTACACCTCCATATATATTTTAATTAAGAAACATTTGCTCTTTAAGAACATATGTTTTATCAATAACCCTTGGACATACAATGCGGCTGATATGCGGACGGGCATACCAAACTGCTGGTAATCTAATTATAAAAGTTTATATCACCTAATAATAGTCATAATTTAATTACTATTTTACAATATTTTTCGACATCAAAAGACACGTTTTGCAGGTAAATTCATAATTTTGCCGAAAAACAAATAATTCACAAAAAATATATGACAGCACTGGGAGGAAAATAGGTTGCTTCACCAACAAAAGGATACTCTGCAAATGATTAAGCCTCACAGTCATCTTTGCTTGATCTATGACACGCCGGAAGAATGGTATGATATTGTCATCCCTTTTATTGTCCTTGGTTTTGAGCAGGGTGACAAATGCATTTATATCGCGAATGCAAGCACGGCTGACCAAGTACGCGGCTACTTAAATGAAGAAGGCGTCAACGTAGCTGCTGCTGAATCATCCGGGCAACTTCTTATTTTAACATTAAATGAACTTCAATTGGAAAACGGCGTATTTGATCCTGACCAAATGATTGCATTATTAAAGAAAGAAACAACTGAAGCAATAGCTGATGGTTATAATATCATACGTATAACCGGAGAAATGACCCGGTTTCTCCAGAGTGAAACAGATGCGCGTAAGCTAATGGAATATGAGGCCAAGTTGAATTATTTCTTTCCGGAATATCCATGTGTTTCCCTTTGCCAGTATAACCGTAAAGAAACCGGCCCGGAAATCATAAAAGAAGTGATCATCACTCACCCGATGCTGGTGCGTGGTACCCATATTCACCATAACTTTTACTATTTGCCTCCAAATGATTTTCTAAACCAAAAAAGTAGTGCATACGAAGTTGAGCACTGGTTAAACAACTCGGAAAACAAGTATGACATGGAGGAGCAGTACCGCCGGATAGTCGAAACCGCCAATGATGGCATCTGGATATTGAATGCCGACAATCGGACAACCTTCGCCAATGAAAAACTGGCTTTAATGTTTGGTTCTACTGTTAAAGAAATGAACGGGCGATCTTATTTTGATTATATAGACAAAGAGCACTGGTCCCATGCTAAAAACATCATGAAACGCCGCAAACTGGGAATTTGGGAACAATACGAATTTGAATACCGCCGCGAAGACAACTCACCATTTTGGGCGATAGTGTCGGCCACCCCTTTTTTTGACAAGGACAGTCGCTTTATTGGCTCATTGGGCATGCTCACGGACATCACAAAGAGAAAGCAGGCTGAGCGGGATTTAAAAAGGGAACGTGATTTCATCTCAGCAGTTGTTGATACTGCCGGTTGTTTGGTGGCGGTTTTGGACAATTAATTGCCATCAATGAAGAATTAATTGCCACCGAAGAAGAACTCAGGCAACAGTATGACAAATTACAAAAGAAAGAGGCCGCCCTGGCTTTAGCAAACCAGCGGCTGCAGGATATTATTGAATTCCTGCCCGATGCCACTTTTGTAATCGGCCCGGATAAGAAGATTATTGCCTGGAACCGGGCTATTGAAGAAATGACTGGTATGCCAAAAGAACAAATGCTGGGCAAAGGAGATTATATGTACTCCCTACCTTTTTACGGGATACCCCGCCCAGGTTTGGTTGATTTTGCCTTCAACGCTGAAGCTGATCCCTCTTCTTTTTACGATTACTTTGAAAAGAAAGGCATCACATTGCACGGGCAGTCATATTTGCCTGATCTGCACGGAGGAAAAGGCGCCTATATTTGGGGAATTGTTTCACCTCTTTTTGACAAAGAAAAGCAAGTTGTCGGAGCGATTGAGACTATTCGGGACATAACTGAACAAAAGCAGCTTGAGGAACGCCTGAAACATATAAGCCTGCATGACTCCCTCACCGGCCTGCATAATCGCGCTTATTTTGAGGAGGAAATGCGGCGGGTTGGAGGAGGGCGCGGCAACACGGCGGGTATAATTGTTTGTGATGTGGACGGGCTCAAACTTGTCAACGATACACTTGGGCATGAAGCCGGGGACGCTCTACTGCTGACAGTCGCCAATATCATAAGAAGTTCTTTTCGTGAAAGCGATGTGGTGGCAAGAATCGGCGGCGACGAATTCGCCGCGATTATTCCAGACACTAAAGAAAGCACTCTCGCAGAAGCCTGTAAAAGAATAAAAGACGCCATCGCCAGACACAACGCGACAAACCATGAACTGCCGCTCAGTATTTCCGTCGGGTTTGCCGCAAGAAGCGATCAATCTATAAGCATCAACGAGCTTTTTAAAGAAGCGGACAATAAGATGTACCGGGAAAAACTCCACCAGGCTCAAAGCACACGCAGCGCCGTAGTGCAAACCTTGATGAAAATGCTTCAAGTAAGGGATTTTATGACAGAAGAACATGCGGACCGGTTACAAATCCTGATCGTTAATCTGGCTTCAGCCATCGATCTGCCGGAACGCAGTTTAACCGATTTGCGTCTTCTGGCGCAATTCCATGATATTGGCAAGATTGGAGTACCGGACAGCATTTTATTTAAACCCGGTCCTCTAAACGCTGAAGAAACTGCTGAAATGAGGCAGCATTGCGTAATTGGCCACCGTATCGCCATACTCGCGCCGGATCTTGTTCCTATTGCCGACTGGGTCCTTAAACATCACGAATGGTGGAACGGCGAGGGATACCCCCTTGGACTGAAGGGTGAGGAAATACCGTTGGAATGCCGTATCCTGGCAATTGTTGACGCTTATGACGCCATAACCAGCGACCGTCCATACCGCAAGGCCTTAACCCAAACAGCAGCCATAAAAGAGTTAAGAAGGTGTGCAGGGAAACAATTTGATCCACAATTGGTAGAAAAATTCATATACTTACTGAAAAAACAAAGACTCAACGCTTAGTCTGGTCCCGTATAATTTTACTATACTCCTTGGGGCTACAGTTGCTCTATACCGAGGTATCCAAAACATGGGCACTTGTCCTCGTCTAAATAACAATTTTAGCCACCCGCTTTAGATACTCAACGCCGCTGATGCTAAATGTTACAAGTCGCAATAAATAAGCATATACTAGCAATAATAAATTTATGGAGAAATTCACAAATGAGTACTGTTTCAAAAAAAACAGCTATACGGTGTATCAATAACTTACCCTGGAATTTTAAAACAGACAGCCAAATTGATTACTATCCGTTGGCTATAACAAGCTATCCGGCGATTTGCAACGAAGAGTTATGTACTGTTGGTTATGACCACGCCATGATCACCTGGGCAACACCAAAACGATTAGCCGACACCACAATATGTTTTGGGGACACTCCCGAACGGTTAACTAAGTACACAGTCAACCAAAATACACAATATCACTGGGTGGAAATACATGGCTTAAAATCCTCCGCGCGTTATTGGTACCGGGTGGAATGCAAAGAAGCGCAAGGCCCCCTTAACTCGTTCACCACTCTACCTAAACCGGAAGGGAGGCACCTTTTCAGTTACGCCATTTTTAGCGACACGCACATTGCTTCCACAAACCCCGCGCAGGACATCAATGAAATTTACTTTGGCAAGCTCGTTGAATACTCAAGCAGTTTATTAGTCCAGTGCATTCAGGACAGCAAAAGACGGAACATTGATCTGGCGGTACTCACAGGCGACCTTACTGATTCCGCCAACAAGCAGCAATATTTGGAACTACGCAATCAAATCCTGCCCTGCTTCGGAGACACCCCCCACCTGTTATGCATCGGCAATCATGACAAATATACCAAAGATTCAGGTATAGGCGAACAGGGTTTTCTTGACTATGTGTCCAATCGGGAAAAAACTTGCGCGAACTATGTATTTCGTGATTACCAGTTTATTTTGGTTGACTCCTGCAGAGAAAACAATAATTGGGGATATATAGACCAAAATCAGCTGCAATGGACTAAAAACATATTGCAAAATGAGGGCAAGCCCTCTTACCTGTTTCTTCACCATCCATGCAACGGTCCGGACTTATGGTTCGGCGTCAAAAACCATATTGAGTTAAAAAAAACCATCAGGCCATTTTCCTGTGTGCAAGGTGTTTTTTGCGGACATATACACCGGAACAAGGTTACCGCCAACCGGTTCATGACCGGCAATCTCCCTTACGTGGAAGTGCCGGCGACTGTGCAGTTCCCTTGCGCTTATGCCGTAGTTCAAGTTTTTGAAAATGGTTTTGTCTACAACTCATACAAAGTGAGCAGGCTGGATTTATCGGAAATGTCCCGGGGAAGGTTTATTCTCAAAAACGGTGGTAATGCCATTTTCACCTGGTACGGTCTCGGCGGGATAGGTGATCGGTGCTTTTCTTATTCTAACGGCCGGTTATTTCGCCCGGCGCGGTTTGAATTGTCAGTAACATTAGAGCATCAGAGAGCTGTTGAATTTTATCAACGGGTCCAGTCCGTTGATGGCGCCAGTCTTACTTGTTCTGATAACATCAATAACTTAAAAGTTGTCTTAGGTCATCACGATTTACATTTATCGGCTGTCCAATCATACCGGGACAAGTTTTCACGTTTTAACATAAACGCCACGATCAGCAAAGAAGGCAATTACGATGTGCCTCAGCAAACCAAGCTGCGTGTCAGATAACATTTTAAAACATACGACGATATTGGGTGCCTCAACAAAATATAAAATTATTTCACATTCCAGACATGGTAAATGTAACCACATGGAGCCGCTTTCATATAATATAACAACAATCAACCTTAGAAAGGCAGGATATCAATATGAGCGCTAAGCAAGAAGACGTAATGGGCGGCATGACAGGAGACTGTTATCCCAACCCGCAAAACATCCTGGGGATGCTGGCAAAAGGTGAACAACAGGAAGTCGCTCTCTATTCCCGGATTGCACAAGCCGTACCTTCAGAAGAACTCCGCAGAATAATCTTATACATGGCCTGCAAAGAACAACGCATGACGGAAAAACTTTCCTTGCTGTCCCAATGTTTCGGGGTAATGCCCGCCGCGTCACCTGTTGGCACCATGCCTTATTCCGCCGGTGAGCAAGAAGAAAAAAAATAGTATTTACTAAACATTTTTTACAGGAGGTAATAAAAATGGATGCTCTTCGCACATTGGTTCATGAAGTGATTCAGATCGAACTCCAGCAAATAAAACACCTGGCTATGCTGGGATGTATGGCTCCGGACGAATTTACCCGGCATATAATTTTAGGCATGATCATGGAAGAGGCAGGGGAAGCAAAGTTTTGGAACACAGTTGATGCCGCATACCGGGGAGTCCAGGTAACCGGAGGAGAGACTTGCCCAGGGATGCAACCCGGCATGGCTCCGACATCCGGATGGTGTCCAACTCCCGGTTGCCCTCCAGGCATGGCCCCGACATCCGGATGGTGCCCAACTCCCGGCTGCCCTCCAGGCATGCCGCCCGGCATGGCCCCGACATCCGGATGGTGCCCAGCCCCCGGCTGCACTCCTTGTCCAGGCACTCCCGGTCCAGGTATGCCAACCGGTGGATTAACCGGCGGACTAACCGGCGGCTTCCCTATGCCGGCTTGGAATCCCAACCCTATTATGCCCCCAGGCACGGGTGACGGTGACTGTGGCTGCGGCCAAGGGTTTTATTCAGAAGAAGCCAAAAAAGATGAGCCCCCAAAAGATGAAAAAAAATAATTCATTGCCGGCCGGGTTACCAACACCCGGCTTATTCTCTCAAAACTGTGGTGAGTTCATCTAATTTGTATCGATAATCTTCAACCTGTGATAATAATTTTCAAGCAGAGGAATCAGGTCCTCTCCCTCATCTTGCTGGCAGTAGTAAAGCCGCTCTGAGGGAATCCCCAATTGGGCCATCAGCGTTCTGGCGCGCTCTAATACGCCTTTGCATGAGGCGCTCCCGCCGGGGTGCCGACATTGACCCGGTCCACAGGCCGCGACCGCCACACCGGCGGCACCCTTCTCAAAAGCTTCCAGAATCCATTCCAGGCGCAGGGCTCCGGCGGTAGGTATTTCTACCAGCCGCGATTCATATAATGCGGATATATTTTTTAACTTTTTCCGGGTGATGCTCGTGCAGACCTCCCGGCAGGCGAATATAACCAGGTAACTTTCGTTTGATATGTTTACGGTAATCTCATCCAGAGCTTCCAGCGTGATAGCGCCCGCCGGACAGGCGGCCGCACAGACGCCGCAGGCCAGGCAGCCTTCCACGGAAATCCTGGCGTGTTCTTCAACAACAGGAACACCATAAGGACAAACTCGCTGACAGGTTAAGCAAGCGGCGCATTTTTCCGGCTCCACCCTTGCTCCCAACCCGCATTTCATACAACGTCCCGCTTCACGAAGGGCCGCGTCTTCACTTAAACCCATTTCATAAGGCAAAAAGCTCAGAGAACGTTGTCGAGGCGATAGAGAAGGCATTCCCTGACGTTCTTTAAGCGGCACTTTTTTGGCTACTTCTTCAGGCAGCGCCCCAAGCAGTTTAAATTCTCCACCAACCGGGAGCGCTTTTTCACCACGCAAGTAGCGGCCGACAATACCTGCCGCCCGGTGACCTGACGCCACTGCGGCTATTGCCAGTCCCGCCCCCGTGACTATTTCACCGCAAGCAAAAACGCCGGAGGCACCGGTTGCAAGAGAATTTTCATCTGTCGGCAAGTAACCCAGCGCATCGGTTTTCAGGCCGCTTCCTTCAAGAAAAGATGTCTCCGGCGTCTGACCGATGGAAAGGATTACCGTATCTCCCGGAACAATCTGATAAACATTAGGTTCATAAGTCGGGTTGAATTTTCCTTCCCGGTCAAAAACAGCTTTCACCTTCTGCACTTTGACACCGGTAATAATACCTCCGCTAGACAGCAGGACCTCCACCGGGCCGTAACCAGGCTCCAAAATCACCCCCTCATCCAGCGCCTCGGCAATCTCCCAGGCTGACGCCGGCATTTGCTCCCGTTTCTCAACTGAAATGACTTTAACTCTTAGCGCCCCCAAGCGCAACGCGGCGCGGGCCACGTCAATCGCCACATTTCCTCCGCCGATCACAACGACCTCTTTCCCAACCCGTGGGCGCTCTCCCTGATTTGCCGACTTCAAAAAAGGCAGCGCAGATAATATGCCGGGATGGTCAAAACCCGGCATGGCCAGGCCCCGGCCACCCCATAGACCGGTACAAATAATAACCGCGTTATATTCGTTTCTCAATTCATCAATACTGATATCCCTACCCACTTCGGTTTCCGGAATAAATTCAACCCCGGCGGACAGAATCAGTCCGACATCACGTCTCAGTACCTCCCGCGGCAGGCGGAACGTCGGCAGCGAGGCCATGAAATGTCCGCCCGGCTCCCTGGAACGGTCGTAAACAGCAACCTGATGCCCTTGACGCGCCAAGTCAAATGCCGCGGTTAAACCGGATGGCCCTGAGCCTATTACGGCAACCTTTTTGCCGGTATATCCGGTTGCCCTGCTCTCTTCCGTCCGCGCACCCACTGCTTCCACAACAAAGCGCTTTAGGCTGCGAATGGCGACAGGTACGTCGACCTGTGCCCGGCGGCAGGCTCCCTCGCAGGGGTGTGAGCAAATCCAGGCGCAAACTGACGGAAAAGGATTGTTCGCCTTAATCAAGTTGTAGGCTTCCGTGTAGTCACGCTTTGATATGGCGGCCAGGTAGCCGCGGACATCCGTGTGTACGGGACAGGCATTGGTACAGGGCGGCAATAGTTCCATAAATTGCAGTAAAACCTCCGGATATATATAATAGAAAAAATAATACAAAAAAATTATATCCTTATCAACAAAAGTTTTGCAAAAGTTTTTTTTGTGATAAAATATTATTTAATTTTGGTATACAGGATTATTTCTTGTTACACCGAATATGAGTAAAAGGGGCAAGAATAAGTTAATAAGCTAAAGGGTGATATAAATTTACTGATTGGCTGAAATAATATAGGTAAATATTGCTATGAGGGAGAATATATGTTAATGAAATTTCCGGAATTAAAAATCGGTCATTTGATGCCAAAGTATCCAATTATACAAGGAGGTATGGCTTTGCGGGTATCAACCGCCCCACTTGCCGCCGCGGTGGCTAATGCCGGTGGAATTGGGGTAATTGGTGCTTCCGCCATGTCTATAAATGAATTAAAAAACGAAATAAGAACAGCCCGAAAAAACACCAAGGGAATTATTGGTGTCAATATTATGTTCGCCGTTCGCCAGTTTGCGGCGCTGGTACAATCAGCAATTGAAGAAAAAATTGACCTAATCTTAACCGGAGCGGGATATTCACGGGATATTTTCCGCTGGAGCCAAGAATCGGGCGTCCCGGTCGTCCCGATCGTGTCTTCCCCAAAACTGGCCAGAATCGCGGAAAAACAAGGCGCGGCGGCGGTTGTTGCTGAAGGTGCCGAAGCGGGAGGACATCTTGGTACAACCCGTTCAATTGATGAAATACTCCCCGAAATCGTTTCCGCAGTCAAGATACCTGTAATCGCCGCAGGCGGCATTGTGGACGGTAAAGGTATCGCCAAAGTGATTAGAATGGGAGCCAGTGGAGTTCAAATGGCCACCCGCTTTGTCCTCAGTGTTGAATGCGCGGTAGCTGAGGCTTTCAAGCAAATGTATCTAAAAGCCACGGCAGAAGACGTGGTAATCATATCCAGCCCCGTAGGTATGCCCGGTCGGGCC
The DNA here is from genome assembly GCF_002067195.1 of Pelotomaculum sp. PtaB.Bin117. Taxonomy (NCBI): domain Bacteria; kingdom Bacillati; phylum Bacillota; class Clostridia; order Eubacteriales; family Desulfotomaculaceae; genus Pelotomaculum; species Pelotomaculum sp. PtaB.Bin117. The sequence goes on from NZ_MVQM01000168.1 coordinate 58,907, forward strand.
TTGCGCAACGCTTTTGCGGACAAGATTCTCAAAGGCAACGCGCCGGAGCCGCATGCATGCGATGGTTGTCTAAAAAATTGCTCACAGGAATATTGTATAGTACAAGCCCTGGAGAACTCCCGCATCGGTCAAGTTGATGATGGAGTAGTCTTTGTCGGAAAAAATGTTTATCAAATAAAAAACATTTTACCAGTGCAGACGATTTTTAATAAACTCATCAATGAATACGAACAGGAACCTGACATTCTTGTTTAGAGAGGCGGGAGATATCATTCTTCCCGCCTCTTTCTTATACTATTTTACCTAACGGGACAATAGTCCTATAAAAAATGTATGATGGAACTATTTACTTTAGCAGGCATACATAATATAAATACATCAGCAGGCAAAAAGAATACTTCACGTTTACAAACGATAAATTTGTTTCTGACAATAAACCCATCGTGCGTAAAGGAGTGAAATACTTTGCGGGAAACTGTACAGGTTTACTGTCCCCACACAAAGCAGGAAGTGATTGGTCTGTTAAAGTTCAACCCGAGTATTCACAGTGACAACATCACGCCGGAATATGATTTTATATATTGTACCGGTGAGATTGACAATTGCACCAAGGCGGCGATTAACTGTCCGTTTGCAAAAATTTGCGTTTGTAAGCTGCATTAACCGGTGCCGCCAGCAGCTGCTTTATTTTTGTCAGATGTAAATTATATCCTCATCAAATATGGTTAAGGTTTTTAGCCCGTCCGCAGTCACTACAAAAGTATTTTCAATTCCCACCGCCCCGTCTTGGAAAACAAATTTAGGTTCGACGGCCAACACCATTCCTTCTTCCAGCACAGTTTTAACTCCTGCCGCTATCACAGGCAGTTCATCCAGTTCTAAGCCCACACCGTGGCCAATAAACGATACCCGTTCGGGATAACCCATGAAATGTTCGCCATAACCGCTTGCTTCCGCTGTTTCCAGCGCCAAACCATATAGCTCCGCGCAGGTCACCCCCGGCTTAGCCGAAATCTTTATGCTCTCCTGGATTTTCCGTGCGGCTGCATAGGCGTGAATTAAGTGGTCGGACAGTTTTCCAATACAGAATATCCTGGTTTGGTCAACAATATATCCGTTATGAACAAACCCGTAATCCACCAGCACAGGTTCGTTTTTACCAATTAGCTTATAACCGGCGCTTTGAGGAAAGGAAGGATCCGGCCCCATGCCGCCGGTTGGCCCGTCGAAGTAACTTGATACGGCAAGGTTCGAGCCTGACATCAAATGGCCGTAGCCAAGTTCCTGGTTAAACCCCCGCAACCTGTGCATACCAATATGTCCCCTTTTCCGGCAAGCCGCTTCAACATTCCCTGCCAGCTCCAGCTCAGTAATACCTTCCCGCATATTTTCCCTGATAAATTCATATATTTCCTGATTCAGCGCCGCGGATTCATTGATTATTTCCAATTCGTACGGTGATTTGACCATACGTAAAGAACGAATATAAGGACTCACATCTATGATTTTCGTTTCTTTAAATAGCTTGCGATAGCGCTCGTATTGAGCGACAGGCAGCACGTCCAGTTCAAAGCCTATAGTGTCAAACGGGCCATACCCGCAGGATTTTAACACCGCTGTCATTTCTTTAGGGCTGTCAAGGTGGACAATGTTCTCCAATGCCGATTCTTCTTTGGCTCGTATAAAACTTCGTTTTACCATCAGAACCGGTTGACCGTCAGCCGGAATAAAAAGGTGTGCACGCTGCATCGTACCGGCAAAATAAAAAACATCAACATTTTGGATGATCATTGCTCCGTCAATACCCTGCCGCTTTAAAATATCCTGGAAGTTCTTAATACGCCGGTCAAGCTCATATTTTGGTGTATACAGCAAAAACAAGTACCCCCTCCTCACAACATATTCCGCAGATATATCATGATCAATTAAAGGATTTACCCGATATCTGGAGAATATTTTCACCACAACTAATTATACCGCTGTTTTAAGGAGATTACCATGAAATATATTATTTTGTTAGGCGATGGCATGGCTGATGAACAGATAAGCGAACTGGGCGGAATGACACCTCTGCAAGCTGCCGTCACGCCAAATATGGATTACCTGGCAGCCAACGGTGTGATCGGTACGGCCAGAACGATCCCGGAGGGACTGCCGCCCGGCAGTGATGTCGCCAACCTTTCCGTAATGGGTTACGACCCCCGGCAATACTACACCGGACGCTCGCCGCTGGAAGCCGTCAGCATGGGTGTCAACCTGGGTGAAAACGATGTGGCTTTTCGCTGTAATCTGGTTACTTTATCCGATAATGTTAAATATGAAGAAAAAGTAATGATAGATTATGGCACCGAGATCTCCACACCGGAAGCAAAAGAGCTGATGGAAGAAACAGAGCAACGCCTGAGCAACGACATTATTCACTTTTACCCCGGCGTCAGTTACAGACATCTTTTAGTCTGGAGAGGCGGACCTGAGCGGAGTGACCTTACGGCTCCACACGACATATCAGGCCGGCTTATCGCGGAATACCTTCCCAAAGGCGAAGGATATGAAACATTAATCTGCTTGATGAAAGAGAGCAACAAGTTTTTGCCGGTCCATCCGGTTAATTTAAAAAGAATAAGGAAAGGCCTCCGGCCCGCTACATCTATTTGGTTATGGGGGCAAGGAAAAAAGCCGGCATTGCCTAAATTTACCGATAAATACAGACTCACCGGATCAGTGATTTCCGCCGTTGATGTGATTAAAGGAATTGGTATTTGCGCCGGTCTGGAAGCGGTCGAAGTAGAAGGTGCCACCGGCGACATTCATACCAACTTCCGGGGCAAGGTCATGGCAGCTTTGGAAGAATTGAGGGAAGGAAAAGATTTTGTTTATATTCATGTTGAAGCGCCCGACGAAGCCGGACACCGGGGGGAACTGGCAAATAAGGTCAAAGCCATTGAAGAAGTGGATAAGATGCTGGCCGAGTTGTTAAAAGGGCTTAACCAATTTAAAGATTATAAAATTATGCTCCTGCCCGACCACCATACTCCGATAAGCATACGCACTCATTCCAGCAATCCGGTCCCCTTTGTGATATATGCAAATGGAGTTAATACTAACAGCAAAATCACAGCCTACAATGAAGAAGCCGCGATAAAAAGTGACTTATTTTTGGCCACAGGACCCGAGCTTATGGATTATTTTATCCGCGGTTAAACAGCGCCTTGGGGATGCGTGACGACAGCATAGTACTAAATGGGGAAGATATATATTATGGAGATTAGAGAGAATATCATAATATTGAAATATAAAATTGCATTTAAACAAAATATAAAAACAATACAATTATTTGACTGGCAATAAGATCTAGTATAAAATGGAAAGTATAGATTAAGTAGGAGTGGAGTTGGAATTAATGACTTATGAAGTATATAAACCTAAGACTGAGCAAGATTTAACTATATCTATTTCAAAAAATCACTTGACACTAAACAAAAAGCTTGCTTCAAAGCTGAATATGAGTCATGTCGAGTTGGCATATGATCAGTTAACAAAAACCATCAGAATAAAACCTACTGTTAATGACAAGGGGTTAACTGTCAACAAAAACAAAATAGGCGCCAGAGGTTTTTTAAAGCATTTTAAAATTCAATGTAAAGGCAAGTACTGCACAACTTTTGATGAAAACGAAAATGCTCTTTATATACGTCTGTAGTTTTTTTTAATGAATGGATAAAGTAAATATAAACCCAATATTACAAGGCCAATTAGGGTTAGCTTATTATTCAAATATCCGGCAATAGTTTGATAATTATGTCCAAAAAACATGCCGAGCATTAAATATAAGAATCCCCAGCCGAGCGCAAAGAGCGAATTATAGAAGAGAAAATACCCTATATTAATTCGACTGATACCCGCCATATAAGGAGTAAGGTTGCTTAGTCCAGGCAGGAACCTGCCAAAAATAATAAACGCAGGCGCGGAACGGTCCAACCAGCCCCGGGCTTGTTCAAATTTTTCAGGAGAAATCCGAAGAAACCGGCCGCCGCGCATAAAAAAAGGCTGTCCTAGCTTTCTGCCGATCAAATAAGCCGTTAATGAACCGGCAGTATAACCAGACAGCAGCGTTAACAGAGCGCTAAGAAAATTCATACGGCCCTGGTTGACCATGAAACCTGCCAGAACAACCATTATACCTCCAGGAAAAGGTATGCCCATAGCTTCAATTATGACTCCGGCCAGCAAACCTCCCAAACCAAGCGCGGACAGATAATTAAAAATCAAATCCAACAAAAATATCCCTCCTCCAACACATACTTAGGATGCCCGGAAAAAGGACTTTCTTTCGCAAACTGACGATTAAACCGGCTATCGAGCATTTCAAAGAGACAAAATATTGGCTAAGTGATACATTTCCACATCAATTGTTCTGGTTTGGATCAAGGCATCATCCAGATTAACGGCGTCAATTTCCCCTTTGCTTACACCAACCATCATTTTGGTCGCTCCGTTCATCAACAGTTCCACCGCCTTTGCTCCAAGCCTGCTGGCCAGTATTCTATCCGCGGCGGACGGCGAGCCGCCCCGCTGAAGATGCCCTAAAATGGTTACTTTTGTATCTATTCCTGTACGTTCTTTTATTTTTCGCCCGACATCCAAACCACCGGAAGCACCTTCAGCCACAACGATAATGCTATGCAATTTCCCCCTGCGAAATCCGCGCATGAGTTTTTCACAAATTTCATCGTAACTAAAAGGCAACTCCGGAATCAAAATTGATTCGGCGCCTCCGGCCAATCCCGCCGCAAGGGCAATAAAACCGCTCTGGCGTCCCATTACTTCAACTATGAAGGCACGTTCGTGGGAAGTAGCGGTGTCCCTGATCTTGTTTATCGCCTCAATGGCAGTATTTACCGCGGTATCAAACCCGATAGCCTGCTCTGTGCCGGGAATATCGTTGTCAATCGTCGCGGGAACACCGACGACCGGCAAGCTGTGCTCCAGATGAAAAGACCCGGCGCCCCGGAAAGACCCGTCGCCTCCAATAACTATTAGTCCTTGAATGCCAAAGCGCTTAATATTGTTATATGCTTTAGTCCGGCCTTCCGGAGTAAAAAACTGGTCAGAGCGGGCTGTACGTAAAATCGTTCCGCCTCTTTGCACGATGTCGGCTACCGAACCGAGATTCATCGGCTCCATATCGGCATCAATAAAACCGTTAAAACCACGCTTTATTCCAATAACTTCGAGGCCATGGTAAACAGCTTTGCGTACCACCGCCCTGATGCAGGCATTCATTCCCGGAGCATCACCACCGCTTGTCAACAAGGCGATTCTCTGCATTCGGACTATACCTCCACATAAATGAATATATTACGGATAGCACATAACTACATAACACAATTTATATTTAAATTTATATTTAAATGGAGTTAATAATCTCCAACGCCTCATCAACTTCAGATTCGGGCACAAGGATTTCTATTGAACAAGTATTGCCGGCTTGCTGCGGTCCTATAGCCCTCAGCTTTACTAAAAAACCCTCTACCGTTAAACGCTTCTCTAACTTGTCAGCTTCTCTCTTATTGGGAGCGATGTATACCACTGTCCACACATTAAAGCCTCCTCACATTTTGGCCGTCGTATGGTTAGTTTTTTCTACTCAGCCGGTCAGTATTCCTCTTTTTCTTTAAAAAAGTATACCCAGAGTCTACACCCTGGATATAACTCGCTCATTTAATCACCCGAGCGGATTCGTCCATGCCTGGTCAGCAATTCCACCCGGCCTCTAATTTTTATTGCTGAAGTATGCTCGGTAAACTGCGCGATCATAATTTCACCCTCGTCAAGTTTTTCCGAATGATGAAATTTGGTATCCCTACCCCTGGTCAAACCGATAATCGTTACCCCGTTATCAAGGGCTTTAATTACGACATATTCACCGGTAACAGCATCCCACGCATCCTGCAAAATAACCACTCCCTGAGTTTCCTTTATTTGCAAAGCAATCATAGCATACGTCTTTAAGCTTGGCAAGTATGCTTAAAAAGCAATAAAATCCTCCTCTTGCATCTACTGGTGCGGTATGACATTATAATTCAAGCAGACTGGGGAATTTTCCTTTTTTTCTCGCCGTCGCTTGTTCATTATCCGTCAATTCAAGACCGTCAATTATTCTTCTGACTTCAACACCGGACTGACCCAGCAAATCCACCAGTTTATTCACAACCGGCTTCGATAAGTCAACCCAGTATTCTTCCCCTGCTTTATACACTTTCTTTTCTCTTTCGAGATGAAAAAACACCGGTGATTTTCCCTGATAATTACTCAGAATCATCTGCACCTGGTCCAGCAAAGAGGAGGAGGCGCCGTCAATTATTATATGCACTTCACCAGCCAGATGGCTGTCAACGGTCGAGATCTCTTCACAGATCACTTTAACTTCTTCTCCGTTCCCGCTGACCTTCCCTTTAACCAACACCGCCTCGTCCACTTTAATAATCAGCTTGTTTGAGTTGTACGGCCGCGGGAAAACCAGCACCTCGACCGTTCCGGTCAGATCCTCCAGGGTTAAAAAAGCCATCGTGTCCCCTTTGCGGGTATTTATTTTTTTAAGCCCCGCGATTATACCTCCCAGAACCACCTGGCAATCATCAGGCAAATCGTTTATTTCCGCCGCGGTGGACGTAGTCAGCCGGTTTAGTACTTCGCGGTATTGTGATAACGGGTGGCCGCTGATATAAAGGCCCAGGGTTTCCTTTTCCAGCATTAGCAGCTGGCCTTTTGGGAATTCCGGTATCGCAGGAAGATCAATACTAACTGAATCTTTAGTGCCGTCGCCGAATAGATCCAAGAGGGAAAGCTGCCCGTTTTCCCGGTCGCGTTGAGACTGCTGCGCCAAGCCCAGCCCCGCGTCCACCGCCGCCATCAGCTGAGCCCGGCGGTGGCCGAGAGAATCAAAGGCGCCGCATTTGATCAGGCTTTCAAGCACCCTTTTGTTAATAACTTTTGTATCTAACCTCTGGCAGAAATTTGCGTATCCGCTGAAAGGTCCTTCCTGTTCCCGGTCCCGGATAATCGCCTCCACTGCGCCCGGGCCAACGTTTTTTAGCGCTGCCAGCCCGAAACGTATCTTCTTTCCGACGGGTGTAAAGCTCTCCCTGCTTTCATTAACATCAGGGGGCAGCACTTCAATCCCCAGCCGGCGGGATTCTTCAATATATGCCGCCACCTTGTCCGTGTTATCTTTCACCGAGGTGATCAATGCCGCCATGTATTGAACCGGATAATTAGCCTTCAAATAGGCGGTTTGGTAAGTAACCAGAGCGTATGCCGCGCTGTGTGATTTATTAAAGCCATACCCCGCGAAATATTCCATCAAGTCGAAAACCTGGCCTGCTATGTTCTTTTCGACATCGTTGTTCTCAGCTCCTTGAATAAACTGGGAACGCAGACCGGCAATAATCTCCGGCTTTTTCTTACCCATCGCCCGGCGTAAAAGATCCGCCTCACCAAGACTAAAGCCGGCCAAATCGCTTGCTATGCGCATGACCTGCTCCTGGTAAAGAATCACGCCGTATGTGTCTTTAAGAATGGGTACAAGTTTTGGGTGAAGATATTTAACTTTTGTCAAGCCATGCTTGTTTTTTATAAAATCGTCCACCATGCCGCTGCCCAGCGGGCCGGGACGATATAACGCGTTAATCGCTACAATATCCTCAAACACTTCCGGCTTCAAGTCTCTAAGTATGGCGCGCATGCCGCTGCTTTCAAGCTGGAAAACGCCGACTGCCTCACCTTTGCAAAGCATTTCATAAGTAGCCTGATCATCAAGCGGAATTAAATCAACATCAATATTAATTCCGGTGCTCTCAAAAATCAGGCGCACCGCGTCGCCAATTACCGTCAAGGTCCTCAGCCCCAGCAGGTCCATTTTTAACAGGCCGAGTTCTTCAACCGTTTCTTTGGCAAACTGAGTCGTTACCGGACCGTCGGACGTCTTGTACAAAGGGAGATAATGAGTAAGCGGATCTTGGGTGATCACCACGCCTGCCGCGTGAGTGGACGCGTGCCTCGGCATCCCCTCCAAAGCCGCGGCCATATCAATCAGCTTTTTTACCTCCGGTTTCTGATCATACAGCTCTTTTAATTCAGATACGTCGTTAAGCGCCTTTTCAATGGTGACATGCAGTTCAGCAGGAACCAATTTGGCCACCCTATCCACATCTCCATAGGGCATGCTTAACGCCCGTCCCACATCTCTGACTGCCATCCGCGCGGCCATAGTGCCGAAAGTAATAATCTGCGCTACTCTATCAGCGCCGTATTTCTGCACCACATAATTGATCACCTCGCCCCGCCGCTCGTAACAAAAGTCAATATCAATATCAGGCATGGATACTCGTTCAGGATTAAGAAAGCGCTCAAAAAGCAGCCCGTATTTTAACGGGTCAATATTGGTTATGCCCAGACTGTACGCCACCAGGCTGCCGGCGGCGGAGCCGCGGCCGGGTCCGACCGGGATCCCTTTTTGCCTGGCAAAATGGATAAAATCCCAAACAATCAGGAAATAAGCCGAATAGCCCATCTGTTTGATTACACCGAGCTCAAATTCCAGACGCTTTTTAATTGCTTCGCTTATGTCACCGAAAATTCTGCGGACGCCACGGTAACAAAGCTCCTCCAGGTAAGTGTCGGCAGTGTACCCCTCAGGCACCGCGTAATGCGGCAAAAAATATTTGCCGAAATCCATCTCAATATTGCAGCGACCGGCAATTTCCAGCGTATTCCGCAAAGCCTGGGGAATTTCACCAAAAAGAAGGTTCATTTCTTCAGGGCTTTTTAGGTAAAGCTCTTCCGACTGGAACTTCATCCGGCCGGGATCGTCGATACTTTTACCGGTTTGAATGGCCATCAGCACATCCTGGCTCTCGGCGTCTTCACGCCTGATGTAATGCACATCGTTGGTAGCTACCAGGGGGATATCCATTTCTTTGTGGATACGCAGCAGTTCCTTGTTGGCAGTCCTCTGCTCTTCGAACCCATGGTCCTGAAGCTCCAGGTAAAAATTTTGGGGGCCGAAGATTTCCCGGTAATAACCGGCCGCCTGCCTGGCCTTTTCATTCTCCCCGGCCAGGATTTTAGCGGCCACCTCTCCGGCGATACAACCGCTCAAAGCGATGAGCCCCTTACTGTAGCGGGCCAGTGATTCCTTGTCCACTCTCGGCTTATAATAAAACCCTTTGGTAAAACCCAAGGAAACTAGATTCAATAAGTTATGATAGCCCTCTTGGTTTTCAGCGAGAAGGACTAAATGGTTGTAGCTGTCATCAACGCGCGGAGTGCGGTCGTTCATGGTACGCGGCGCGACATAGACCTCGCAGCCCAGGATGGGCTTAATTTCAGCCTTCTGGCACGCTTTGTAAAAATCTATCACCCCGTACATCACCCCGTGATCGGTAATAGCCAGGGCGGGCATGCCCATCTCCTTGGCCTTCGCCACAGCCCCCTTGATCCGGGCCGCACCGTCTAATAGACTATATTCCGAATGAAGATGCAAATGGATAAACAAATTTCACCGTCATCTCTTTCTTTACAGTCGAATTTTTTTATTTACTTTCCCAAGTATCTGGGATTCAAAATATTTCGGGACAAACACCATTCCTTATTCTGACTCCTGTCTCCGGCTATTACTTTAACCCTTTAAAACCTTGCTGTCTTAGTGCCTCGTACAATACTACCGCGACCGAGTTGCCAAGATTGAGAGATCTGGCTTCACCGATCATGGGGATGCGAATTTGACTTTCCGGATATGCGTTGAGGATTTCCGCCGAAAGCCCCTTTGTTTCCTTGCCAAAGACCAACGCGGAATCCGGCTCATAAGAAACTTCGGTATAATAACGCGGCGCCTTCGTGGTAGACAGGTAAAACCTCCGGTCGCGGCAGTTTGCGGTAAACTCCTCAAAGCTGTCGTAATAAAAGATATCCACCAGATGCCAGTAATCCAGACCGGCACGTTTCAAGTACTTGTCTTCTGTCGAAAACCCCAGCGGACGGACAAGATGTAAAGCAGTCCCCGTCGCGGCGCAGGTCCGGGCTATATTGCCCGTGTTGGCCGGTATTTCCGGCTCCACCAGCACTATATGCAAGAGCGTTCCTCCTTTGGCTGATACTGACAGAATTCCGCCAAACAGCAGTTGCCGCAAGACGGCTTCCTTGCCGTACAAACTTTCCGGCCGTGGGCGATCAAGCGATGGTGTGCCGCCATACGCTGCCGAGGCGGAATATGAACGGCCAGTTCTTCCTCCACCTTGGCGGGATTGCCTGCTCTTGACAAACCCAGGCGACGGGCGATACGGTGGACATGAGTGTCCACCGGCAGCGCGCTCCCCCCGTAAATCACCCCTGATATTACTCCAGCGGTTTTACTCCCCACTCCAGGGAGCGACTCTAGTTCACTTCTGCTCCGCGGTACTGAGCCGCCATAACGTTTTACCAGTTCACGGGAAGCTTCTATAATATACCTGCTTTTATGGCGGTATAGTCCGCATCCTTTGATTTCCTCCGCGAGTTCTCCGGGAGACAACGCCGCGAATTCCTGCGGCGTGTTATATTTACTGAACAGCCTGGCGGTAACCCGGTTTACCTGCTTGTCAGTACATTGAGCGGATAGGATAACAGCTACCATTAACTCAAAAGGTGTTTTATAAACCAAAGCGGTACCCGCGTCAGGATAAACTTCTGCCAGGATATCCAAGATCTTATTAATTTTATCTTTTTTTTTCATCGCGCAAACCTTTTCCAGTAAGCTTTTGCTAAAATTCCACCCTGCTTAATGTCACTGCTGCTGATTTTTCCCCAATAAAAGCCCGTGAGCGATTTTAATGCATCTATTCATCACTACTAACACATTTTCTTTATTCGCCTGTTCAGCCGCATCTATATTGGACACGCCCAACTGCATCCAAATAGCCTTCGGTTTTAATAAAAGCGCTTCCTGCACAATCGCGGGCACATCTTCGCTGCGCCTGAAGATATTCACAATTTCCACATTTCCAGGCACATCCTTTAGAGAAGGATATGGTTTTTCACCAAGCACATCATTCTTTAAAGAAGGGTTGACAGGAATGATCCGGTAGCCGTGCTCCTGCAAGTATTTAGCTACTTTGTAACTGTCCCGCTCCGGTTTATCGGATAAGCCAACTACAGCAATACAGCGGCTATTCTTTAACAGTTCTTTAATTTCTTTTTCAATTGAGTTGAAAGGCAAAAAACAGCCCCCCCCTTGATTTTTAATGTCGCCAAGACTTTGGCACAAGCTCTGCAACAATTGCCATTGCTTATGCTAAATTGTAATTTAAAAATTATTTTAAGCTTTAAAGATCGTAAATAAACCTTTTTCATCCGGGTAATAATAAAAAAAGCTTTCAGATTAATTTTATAATGTTACAAAGCTTTTGCAAGGCTTATTATTTTTAATGGGGGGACAAAAATCAATGAATGTTTTGTTTCCATTGCTTTTTTTAGTTGTAATACTGGCAGCGGCAGTTATTTTTTTATGGCCATTAAGACGCAGCCGCAGCGTCAAAAAAAATGAATATGAAAACCCGTCGCCTCCTTTGTTTAATGAGGAGTTTGCCGAAGGGTTGAGTCTACCACCGGCTGATTTATCCGCGCAGCAACTCCAGTGTCTACCGGAGCCTGAACTGCCTCATTATTACGGTATAGACAGGATGGTTCTTCTCGCACGCGATCCGCACTGGCTTTTTGCTTATTGGGAGCTCACCGCAACCAAACAAGATGAATTTGCTAATCATTACGGGCCGGAGGCATGGTCGGCAACACACCCGGTTTTAAGAGTATATGATATAACAGGTATCGACTTCAACGGTAAAAACGCGCTCGGCTATACAGACATCCATATTAGTGAAAGCACAGATAACTGGTACGTTCAGGTGGGGGAACCAGACCGTTCATTCTGCGTGGACCTGGGCAGAATGTTTCCGGACGGCCGTTTTATTACTTTATTGAGATCCAACGCTGTCACCACTCCGCGGGCTTCTCTTTCCGATCGCCTGGACGAAGAATGGATGTGGATTGAAGGTCTGTACCGTACTATCGGCAAGTTTCAATTTGGCGTCGGTTCACCAATGATTGTCGAAGAACTGGCCATGCGCTCGGCTGGCTTACCCCTTGGCATAAGCTCACCGGGTTTTAAACAGGAAAAATAAAATAAAAAAACTATTTCATGTACGAATATCGTTAAATGTGAAAGGAGCATATCAATGCCCAGAGGTTATCTTTGTTTAGTATTGCACGCGCACCTGCCTTTTGTACGCCACCCTGAACATGAAAATTTCTTGGAGGAAAAATGGCTTTACGAAGCTATCACAGAAACATATATTCCATTAATTCAAGTTTTTGAACGACTTATTGAAGATAATGTCAAGTTCAGGGTAACCCTAACTCTATCTCCAACCCTAATCTCAATGTTTACAGACCCGCTCCTCCAGGAGCGTTATGTTCGGCATTTAGAAAAACTTATCGAACTGGCGGATAAAGAGGAAGGCCGCACATACGGCGGCCCCTTCCACGAGACCGCGCTAATGTACAAAAAACGCTTCCACGAGGCTATGTTTACTTTTTGTGACCGCTATAACCGCAATTTAGTTACTGCTTTTAAAAATTTCCAAGACCAAGGAAGAATTGAAATCATCACCTGCGCGGCCACGCACGGCTATTTGCCGTTTATGATGATTTATCCGGAGGCGATCAGGGGCCAGATCAAAACCGCCGTTGACTTGCACACCCGCCATTTGGGCCGGCCGCCGGCGGGAGTCTGGCTGCCTGAATGCGCTTTTGCTCCCGGCCTTGACGAAATATTAAAAGAATGCGGCTTAAAATTCTTCTTCACCGACTCGCACGGGGTGCTCTACGCTTCACACAGACCGCGTTTTGGTATTTTCGCGCCGATATATTGTCCGTCCGGAGTTGCCGCCTTCGGCAGGGATATTGAATCATCCAAACAAGTCTGGAGCACTCAGGAGGGCTACCCCGGCGACTTTGACTACCGCGAATTCTACCGGGACATTGGCTTCGACCTCGGACTTGATTATATTGGCCCTTACATCCACCCGGACGGGATCAGGGTTCACACCGGCATTAAATATTACAAAATTACCGGCAAGGTGGATTTAAGTCAAAAACAGCCTTATAATCCCAGGCAGGCTGATGAAAAAGCAGCTTTACACGCGGGCAACTTTATGTTTAACCGTCAGCATCAAATATACCACCTATCCAATTTGATGGACAGGCCGCCCATCATTGTAGCGCCTTACGACGCCGAGCTTTTTGGGCACTGGTGGTTTGAAGGGCCTAAATGGCTTGATTATCTCATCCGTAAAACAGCCTTCGATCAGGATGTCGTTGAAATGGCCACACCAAGCGACTACCTGCGGAATTTTCCCTGCAATCAGGTGGCCACACCTTGTTCTTCCAGCTGGGGCAACAAAGGCTATCACGAAGTATGGCTGTGCGGTTCCAATGATTGGATCTACCGGCACTTGCACATGGCGTCCGAAATGATGATATCACTCGCCAGTCAACACAGCAATGCCGGAGGGTTGTACCGGCGGGCGTTAAATCAGGCGGCCCGCGAACTTCTTCTGGCGCAAAGCAGCGATTGGGCCTTCATCATGAGTACCGGGACCATGGTTGAATATGCCGTCAAACGCACCAAAAATCACTTGTTGAATTTTTTCCGGCTGCAAAAAGAAATTAAAGGTAATTGTATTGACGAAGGATACCTTGGCAACCTGGAATACAGAAACAATATTTTCCCGGACCTTGATTATAGCTGGTACACCAACACAAACGAGCTTCCCAAAGCTGCTTCATTATAAAAAGTAAACGGCACAGGTTATAGGATTCGCCATACCCTTCCGTGCCGTTTACCTAGATTCATTTTGATTTTGTTACAGTGTTGCCACATACCCTTCCGTACCGTTCACCCGGATTTTCTGTCCGTCTTTGATCAGCTTCGTGGCGTTTTCCACGCCCACAACTGCCGGAATGCCGTATTCCCGCGCAATAACGGCGCCATGGGTCATCAGTCCCCCAACTTCGATTACCAAACCTTTGATGGATACAAACAGCGGGGTCCAACTGGGATCAGTGAACGCAGTGACCAGAATATCATTTTCTTCCATATGAGCGTCTTCCATTTTTAAAACGACCCGCGCGCGCCCCTCAATGACGCCGCTTGAAACCGGTACGCCTGCCAAGGCACCCTGGGGGATATTGCTGGTGTCATATTCACCGGATATCACTTCGCCCTCTGATGTCATCATCCGGGGCGGGGTCAGTTTTTCATATGCCTCGTACGCCTCTTTTCTGCTGTTAATAATGTGGTAATCCAGCTTATTGGTGCGGACAACTTCCCGGAGTTCCTGATAGGTAAGATAATAGATATCCTCCTCTTTTCTAATGACACTCTTTCGCACCAGCAAAGCAGCCTCCTTCAGCAGGGCCTGTTTATAAATATGGTAACGTTGAATGAAAGTGTATTTGGGATATTCCCGGTAGCCGATGAGATTGCGCAAAATGCTAATCATCCGCTTTGACTTTTTAACCTTTTGTCTGCCGCCGGGCAGCCGCTTCAGGCGTCTTAACAGGTCCCGCTCCTTAAGCTCTGCTTCCAGCCGTCTCTTCTCGAAAATGGCCCTATGAGCATCCGGCGCAAAGTTTTTGATATTGCTGAGAATCATAGGCACAAGCGCGGTCGGCCGCTCACTCCAGCGCGGCCTGGTGATATCGATCTCTCCGGAACAGCGCATGCCGTATTTATCAAGAAAATCCCGCATGGAGCCGCTGACAGCATCGCCGCCTTCCAGTGAGGCCAAATCCTCAAAAAAGGTCTTGTCATGGGCATGATGAAAATATTCCATCACTGCGGGATATTGCCGGACTGTATCCGCTACATCCAATAAGGCCAACCCCATTTCGGACGTGACATTGTTGGCTACCGATTGGGAAAGGGTGTCAGCTGCACTCTTTTCACCCAGCCACTTTTCCATTTTCTTATTGATCCAGTTTGCGGCATATAACCCGACCATAATTACAGCCAGGCTTCGTGCATTATACATAATTTCCTTTAGTTCCTTATGATCCTCTATAATAAAGGCAAACAGTTCATCTCCAGACAGGCCTGCGATCCTGCGCCGCAGCTCTCTGATAGACGCCTCATGGCGAGACATTAGCGTTTGCACTACGGCCGGGTCGTTTTGGCGGTAGATCTTTATAGCCTGAATGGGTAGCGCCCAGGAGAAATACTCTGTACCCATCCTGATGTATCTCTTTCCGCGCGCCAATGATTTTATAAAATCCTTCCGCTTCATTAGACTCAAGATAGCGTTATGCGTAAGAGGGTCATTTCTGCCCATAGTGCCGAGTACTATCTTTCGCCCCAGAGGAGAAGCTAAATCATGGGCCAAATCGAAGAACAGCCTTCCGCCGGCCTGACCCATGGGGACCTCATCAGACCCCAATAACTGAAAAAAAGAAATACCTAATGGTTTTATGGCTTCCGTCATCATCTGCTGGTGGCCCAGAGACATAAACACATGGTTTTTCTCATCGTTCACTTCCGGTATGGGGTATAAGGTGGTGATGGGGCGGCTCTGCACAATATAAAACTCATGTCTGGATGAAAGGGGACGGACCTCATCTGGGAGACTGGCTCCGGGGCCGGAGGAATGTCCCCGGCTAATGCACCATTCAATGTCCTGCGGGCAGGCAAAATAGGCCTCGATCCTTCGGCCCAGCTCTTCAAGCTGCAAAATCTGCTCATCGGTCAGCGTCTGCCTGTTCTGCTGTTCGGCGTCGATCTCCCGTTCCTCAATGCCGCCTTCTTTTAACGCATAGACGGCCAGTTTCTTGCTGGATATTTTCTTATTCACGATCCTGCCTTCCCGCACTTTGTAGATATCGGCATTCACCAAGCCGGAGACCAGCGCCTCGCCAAGCCCGAAGCTGGCGTCGATGGACAGCACCTTCCTGTTTGATGTGACAGGATCGGCGGTAAACATAATCCCCGCCGCCTCTGGGAAAACCATGCGCTGGATGACCACAGCCAGATAGACCTTGCGGTGCTCGAAGCCGTTTTGCATGCGGTAGATCACTGCCCGGTCGGTAAACAGCGAGGCCCAGCACTTGCTGATATGCTGCAGGATGGCATCTTTTCCTTTGATATTTAAATAGGTGTCCTGCTGCCCGGCAAAGGAGGCCAGGGGCAGGTCCTCGGCCGTGGCGCTGGAACGTACGGCATAGGCGTTTTTTCCCCCAAGCTTTAAGAGATGGCGCGCGACCTCTTCTTCTATATCCTTTGCAATGGATATCCTTTCGATAACCCCGCGAATCTTTCCGCTGATTTCAGTAATTCTTTCCCGATCTTCCAACTTTATTAACGACAGTTGCTCCAGCAGTGCATGAAACTCCTCGTTATGCCCAATTATTCTTTTATACGCTTCGGTGGTGACACAAAAGCCTTCCGGCACCCTTATTCCCTCAATCCTGGATAGTTCCCCCAGATTGGCGCCTTTACCTCCGGCCACTATGAGCTTTGTTTTATCGATCTCCTGAAAATCAAGCACATATGGATTCATACACATTTACCACCCTATTATTAGATGTCCGAATCAATCAGGTAATCATATTCTTCCACCCTTAAACTCCAGCAATTCCTTCCTTAGATTATTTTGACGACAAATGCCAAAATAAAAAAGGCGCGGTATACATACGCATCCTGCGCCTCGATTTGACAGGGAATACTAGAAATCCCTAATTAAACCCATCCATAACCATAATAATATTTAATCTACTAATCTACGAAAACAACCTCAACCCGGTCAAGGTATGTCATCAATTCATCAATCAGATTGTTTATTTCCGCGGCATCCTTATTCTTTGCGGCTTGTTCTATGGAGGCTCCTAAATCAGTGACGGCGTCAAAGCCATAGCCGCCGCCAACTCCTTTCATACTGTGGCCTAAAATCCGGATGGTCTCATAATCCCCCTTTTCTAAAGCCTCCTTTATAGATTTGCAGTCTTTCTGCCTGTTCTCCAGAAAAACTGGAATAATTTCAGCAAGGTCCTTATCCACACGCACAATAATCTTTTTATTAAATTCATTATTCAAGGTCTTTTATTTCCTTTCATATTTTATATATGCTCCCCGGTAAATTTATGGCACAGCACCCGGCAGTTCTTTCCAAAGATCTGCTTATACCTGCGGCATGCCTGTTCATTCGGGTTGATTACCACTATCTCACGCTCTTTATTTATTATGTTAAGCGCCCTTTTTATCGTCGTTATTATTGAAGTATCAGCCGGAGCAAGCGAATAACCGACAAAAACCAACCGGTCGGACAGGCTTATGGACTTTACCGCGCAATCCCAAACATTCTGCAATCTGCTGATATTATAAGATTTATAAAGAGTCGGAGCAATAATTATTGCCTGAGAACTATCACTCCCGCAGTTCAGGCAGGCAATTGAATACTTGTCTTTGAAGAGGAGGTGCGCAACTTTTTCATTATGTTCGGAAATTTCTCCGCAAAGGGGACAAAATGACCAGTTCAAGGAACCGTGCAGCTTGTAGAGAGGTATTTTCCGGCAATGATCCATGTGATTCAGATGGTTGCCATAGAAACCGTATTCCGGTTCATAACCGGTGGCTCGGATGGCATTGTCAAGAACAATATCGTAATTAAGAGAGATGAAAGTCGGGATCTCTTCCCCACCCCTGATTACCTCAGCCACAAAAGACTGATGCATGCCGTTGTATGAGGGAAGTGACTTGTCAAGAGTCATGCTGATTAATTTTACCAAAGCCGTTTTCAGTTCATGCAACCGCGGTCTCGGAAACCTGATTGAAAACGCCTGGTTTTGCAGCAGGGACCAGTCAACAATATTGAATATTTCTTCCAAGCCGGGAAAATCTTCAAGTTCACCGGAATGGCTTAGTACCTCCCCGGAACCATTAAAATGCTCAAGAAACTCCCAAACAACATCCAGCTCAGTACTATAATGCTCTTCCTTAAAAAACTTAAAGGCTATTTTGAGAAAATCGTGCAGCACCGGCGCGCCCTCCGCGGCCGACGCTCCCGCTCCAAAAACGTAAACAGTATTCACAAGAAATCTCCTAAATAATAAATGATATTTAATGATATATTCATTATAACCCATAATTGCCGAATTTGTGCCACGGAGTGAAATCTCATATTCTAACTCAGTTCAATTGAATCCGTTGCAATATATTTGTTCAGGACAGTCATGAAAGAATCTCGTGAATAGCCTGGCCCGGGATTGGTGCACTTATGTGGAGTAATATCATCATTTAACAGAAAACCATGCAGGATCTTTCACACAATTGTAGAATAAATATCTGCGAGGTGATCCCATGCAAAGTAAAAACACTCATGCGACATATGAAGCAATTCTTGACGCTTCTAACGATGCTCTAGTTGCGGTAAACAAAACCTGCATGGTTACTTTATTCAATCAGGCGGCTGAGAAAACCACCGGCTTAAAGGCGGCCGACGTGCTGGGCAAACCGTTGGCAGACGATTTTCCGGTTCCCGCCCTGCCACAAATGCTGCAGACCGTGCTGCAAACAGGCACTGCCGAGCTTAACCACCAATTGCAGAGCGGAGATCTCACCATTGTTGCAAGCTTTATCCCACTGAAAGACAGGCAAGGAAAAATAACCGGCGCGGCAGCAATCATGGGCGATATCACTTCATTAAGAAGCCTGGAGAGGCAGGTTGCAGAATTAAAAGAAACAAGGTCCCTGCTGGAAGCCATTCTTTACGCGACTGAAGACGCTATAACAGTGGTCAACGAAAAAGGAAACGGTATTTTAATCAACCCCGCCTACACGAAAATTACCGGTCTCACGGAGGCGGACGTGATCAACAAACCTGCTTCGGTAGCGGTGACCGAAGGGGAAAGCATGCACCTGAAGGTGCTGCAAACCAGGCAGCTGGTGCGCGGGGTCAGGCTTAAAATGGGGCCGATGAAAAAAGAAGTCGTGGTAAACGTAGCTCCAATAATTATGGACGGCATACTGCGGGGAAGTGTCGGGGTAATACATGATATTACGGAAATAATGCACTTGTCGGAAGAATTGGCTAATGTCAAAAAATTAATCCGGCGCTTGCAGGCCAAATATACTTTTGACGACATTATTGGCAATAGTGAGCCGATTCAGGCGGCCATAGCCCAGGCCAGACACGCTTCCGACACTCCCGCCACCGTGCTTTTGCGGGGAGAGAGCGGCACCGGCAAAGAGTTATTCGCCCATGCCATTCACAATGTCAGCGGCAGAAGCAAGGGACCTTTTGTCAGGGTCAACTGCGTGGCAATTGCCGAGTCATTGTTGGAAAGCGAGTTGTTCGGATACGAAGAAGGGGCTTTCACCGGGGCTATCCGGGGCGGTAAAAAGGGTTACTTTGAGGATGCAAGCGACGGCACGATTTTTCTTGATGAAATCGGTGATATGAACCTCGCTTTGCAGGCAAAAATTCTCAGAGTGCTGCAGGAAAAAGAGATCATCAGGGTGGGCGGCACCAGGCCGATACCTGTAAACGTACGGATAATCGCCGCTACCAACGCTAATCTGGAACAGAGGATCAGCGAAGGTACTTTTCGTGAAGATTTGTATTACCGGCTGAATGTTGTGCCGATTTTCGTGCCGCCGCTCAGGGTCCGCAAAGATGATATACCCTTATTGACAACCCACCTGGTTAAAAAACTTGAACATGAGTATAAACGAAAAATCTCTAAAATATCCCCGGCTGTTTTCAAAATACTGATGAATTACGATTGGCCGGGCAATATTAGAGAACTCGAAAATATGGTGGGAAGAACAATCATCAAAATGGATAAAAACGAAGAAATTATTTTATCGAGACATGTTCCGGAATTCATTATCAAAAGAACGTCTATGCAGCGTTCAACAGCAGACAACCGTTTTCCCAAACCGGCAACAGAGATCCATTGGGAAGGAAGCCTCGGCAACATGCTGGATATGACCGAAAAAAATATTTTGCTGGAAACCCTGCAAAGGACTAACGGCAATAAAACAAAAGCCGCCAACCTGCTCGGCATTGCCGTCAGGAGTTTGTATTACAAAATGGAAAAACACGGGTTGGCTTAAATCATCACTTCCTTAAACAAGCGCCACTCCAAATTGCTGAAAAATACTCATGCATGACTAATTAATTTGCAACTGCCTGCAATTATTGCAGGCAGTTTTTTTCATTTTCCTACCTCCCACTGAGATAATCATAAACACAGATCCCTTAAATACGGGGCTTTTTCTTCACTGTTATTAGTGGCACAGTAATTGCATTAATAACACAAGGGACATGGGGACATAAGGAACCAGGGAGGGGGACGAACATGTACAAGTTCCTTGAATTGCACAACCTTGATTCTATTTATTTCAGTAAGGTTATCGAATGTTGCAGGGAAACCTTTAACTATTCAATCAAAGAAATAAATTCTCTGATCAGCAAGCTGCAGGCCAATGAAAACGATCAGGTCAGAGCCCACATTATCTACGCTGATTGTTTAGGAGAGCTGCTCGGTTTTGCCATATTCTATTATTTCCCCAAGAACCAGGTTGGATTTATTGAGGCTTTGGTTGTGCTGGAGGGCTATCGCAACCAAGGTGTCGGCACTCAGCTATACGGTCACATGATGGATTTATTAAAGAAACATTACCCGCAATGCGCCGGCCACGTTCTTGAAATATGCCGTCAAAAAGAAAATTACCAAAAAAGAAAATCATTCTTTCTTAAACAAGGCTGCATTCCCATTGCGCTTGATTTTTTCTCTCTGGACCCGGTGGTAAGCAAATCAGGAATCAACATCCTCTACCATCCATACCGGCTTAATCAGACATACTCACTTAAAACAATGGAAGATATTTTCCGGGAAATGGCCATAAATCTGGTGCACACAATCACCGTGCCGTTCCGTTTCCGGCCGCGGGCCAGGAAAAGACTGGGTTAAAGTGTCCGTACCAATACTACGAAAAAAAGCTTAAGGCCGCCAGGAGGTGAACTTTTACGGCCTTTTTACAATACAACATCTTAACAATTGGAGGGGAAATAAATGGATTATGAAGTACTACCGCCGTCGCCAGGCAAACACAATATGGAGAACTATGAGGAGTTTTGCAAGAATTTCTCCTGGGAAAACGTTGAAAAAGAATTCAGCTGGTATACTACCGGCAAAGTAAACATCGCCTACGAAGCCATTGACCGGTGGGTAGACGAAAAGAATAAAGGCAATGACGCTGCGATACTTTATAGTGACACTGAGAAAGAAGTAACAGTTACCTTTGCCCAACTAAAAGAGCAGACCAACAAGTTTGCCAACGTCCTGACCAAGCTGGGAATCAAAAAGGGTGACCGGGTGTTTCTTTTTATCCCCAGGAGCCCGGAGATGTTAATAGCTTTCGCCGGTATCGTAAAAACGGGCGCTATCGCCGGACCGCTCTTTGAAGCTTTCATGGAAGAAGCCGTCAAAGACCGCATGCTGGACAGCGAGGCTGTGGCCATTGTCACTACCGTCGGACAAAAAAGCAGAATTAAAAAAGATGAATTGCCCAACTTGAAGCACGTGATCGTCATTGGAGCCGATGAGAACAACTTGGAGTCTCTTGAAGTTTCTTACGAAAAGGAAATGGCTGAGGCTTCCGCAGATTTTACACCGGTTTGGCTGACCAGAGAAGACCCGATGTTCCTGCTTTACACCTCGGGCTCTACCGGGAAACCCAAGGGGGTATTGCATACCCACAATATTATGGTCGGCCAGTACTTTACCATGAGAATCGCCCATGACGTGCAGGAAAACGATGTTTTCTGGTGCACCGCCGACCCGGGCTGGGTCACGGGTGTTTCCTATTCAGTATGGGGACCCTGGCTGGTAGGCAAAGCTACGATCATCAGAGGCGGCCGCTTTAGTGCCGAAGACTGGTATGCCACTCTGGAAAAATACGGTGTGACAGTATGGTACAGCGCTCCTACCGCCTTCAGAATGCTGGCGGCAGCCGGGGACGAAGTTGTTAAAAAATACAATCTGTCCAGCCTCAGGCATATCACCAGCGTGGGCGAACCCTTAAACCCGGAAGTGATCATTTGGGCCAAGAGGGTTTTCGACGTGCGTATTCACGAAACCTGGTTCATGACTGAAACCGGCGTAAATATGGTCTGCTGCTATGCGTGCGAACCAATCCGGGTCGGCTCGATGTGCAAACCGATTCCCGGCGTGGAAGCCGCCATTACCGATGACGAGGGGAATGTCCTGCCCCCGATGCAAATGGGCAACCTGTCCTTGAAAAAAGGCTGGCCGGGCATGATGGTGGAGATTTGGAAAAACCCTGAAAAGTATAACGAGTATTTCCAAAACGATCCCTGGTATGTTTCAGGAGACCAGGCTTTTATGGACGAAGACGGTTATATCTGGTTCCAGGGCAGGAACGACGACGTGATTAAAACCGCCGGGGAAAGGGTCGGCCCCTTCGAAGTGGAAAGCAAATTGGTTGAACACCCGGCAGTGGCCGAGGCCGGCGTTATCGGCAAGCCGGATGAGGTGCGCGGTAACATCATCAAGGCGTTTATCGCATTGGCGCCTGGTTATACCTGGAGTGATGAGCTTGATAAAGAACTCAAGCAATTCGTCAAATTAGGTCTGGCCGCTCACGCCGCGCCAAAAGAAATCGAAGTGCGGGACAAGCTGCCGAAAACCCGCAGCGGGAAAATCATGCGCCGGGTTCTAAAAGCTCAGGAAATGGGTTTACCGGTCGGAGATTTGTCCACACTGGATGACTAACAATAAAGAATCAAGCATGCGCGTAACTGCTTGATTATATGTTAAACGGAGGTTCCACCGTACGGTGGCGACCTCCGCTTTTCTTCTTAATTGGTCATGTGCTCCAAAACTTTCTCTGCATCCGGTAAACCAATCCGTTAGTTAACCGTCTTTTTTCATGCTAGCAACCAGCTCTCCCAGTACTTTACCGGCCTCTTGATAAGGTACCTGGCAAGTTCCCACCGTCTTGTGGCCGCCTCCGCCGTACTTTAACATAAGCGAACCAACGTCTGTTTTGGAACTTCTGTTGATAATGCTGCGACCAACGGCAAAGACACAATTTTGTTTATTCTTTCCGTCAACGACCCAAATTGAAATGTTTTGCTCCGGATAAAGAACATAAATCAAAAACCTGTTGCCGCTGTATATCGGGGCAACACCCCGGAGATCCGTAATAATTACCTTGCCGTCTGTATTTGTATACTTTTTCAGCATATCCTTGAACTTCCCGCTCTGTTCTTCAAACTGTTTAATTCTTTCCAGTACGTCAGGCACTTTCAGGATCTCATCTATTGACATTTTCCGGCAGTAGTCGATCATGTCGTCCATAAGCTGGTAATTGCTGATCCGGCAATCCCTGAAACGACCAAGGCCGGTGCGCGGGTCCATGATAAAAGAGAGCAGCACCCAGCCTTTTGGATTTAATATCTCATCAGCGGTAAACTGGCCGGAATCCGACTTGTCAACGGCAGACATCATTTCTTCCAAGTGCCCGAACTTCTCTTTGCCGCCGTAATAATCATATATTACTCTTGCCGCGCTGGGCGCCGGGCGGCTGTCTCCCTTGTACTTGTTTTTTAATGCCAGTCTCTCTTCCTCGCTGGAGTGATGGTCAAACCACAAGCCGCAGCCTGCATCGAAAGGCACATTGGCCAGCACATCGTTTTCCGTCACTTTGATCATGCCGTCTTGTATATCTTTTGGGTGGACGAATGCCCTGTCGTCGATTATACCCGCATCTTTTAAAAGAACCGCGCATGCCAACCCGTCGAAATCTGAGCGAGTCAATAACCTCACAATTATTTCACCTCGACATAATGTTTAATTTTAGTAAAAATTCTGCAAGAAAGAAACATTTCCTCCCAGGCAAGACAAGGATTTTCGGCGGGATAAGTATTCAGGCAAAGCATAACACCTGATTACTTGCGCTTTATTTTTAGATACTTTAAACCGGTAATAAAAATATGACCGAGCCGCACATCTAAAACGCAGTTAAATGCCATATTAAAGCAAGCTCTATCAAAACTTGGCCGAATCTCCACCACCGGCCCGGCGCCGCCGGGGGCAAGCAAACGGTTGCAGGCGGCGAATATCAACCCTTTCAACCCCCATATCACGCCAGCCAGAAGCCCGGTCTGCGCGGGATCGCCTGTCCCAATCTCCGTGCGCCAGGTTAACCGCCGCAAACGGACTTTCTCCAGCAGATAGAAAATAATGGCGCTGTTTATACGCAAAGGCTTAAAAAATCTGGATGCGATGCCTAACCACTTCGGCGGTGATATTGCTTTTTCCTTTTTGACTTTTATCCTGGGAAGCTCAAAGCTATAATGAACCAGCCCACGCCATGTGGAAAACTTCACGGTAAACTGATCATCCTTTCCCCGCCTGGCATAATTCACCTGCACCCGCACAACGGTCAGGGAAAGAAAAAGCAGAAGAAGGATTAAAAACATCAAGAAAACAAGGAACACCTTGCCCACCCGACCCCACCTCTGCATTATTTTTCCACGACTTCCCGGGACTATGCACAATTGCTAATTGTGAGAGTTGTTCTTAATGCCGGACACGACCTCCCTTACTTCTTTCATGGTCTCCGCCGACTTGGCTTTGGCCTTCCGGGCGCCTTCCGCGAGAATATCATCGATATAACCCGGCCGCTTCAATATGTCCGCCCGGCGCTCCCTGACGGGAGCCATGACCTCCTCTATGCTCGCGGCGAGCATCTTCTTGCAGGCAACGCAGCCAATCTTGCCGCCGCGGCATTCTTCTTCCAACCCGGCCAGCTTGTCTGACGCGTAAATGTTGTGATATTCGTGAACAATGCAGACTTCCGGATGACCGGGGTCAGTTTTGCGGATGCGGGCGGGATCGGTAATCATGGCGTTAACCCTTTCTTTTAGCACGTCCGGCTCCGCGCCTATCACTATATCGTTATGGTAACTTTTGCTCATCTTGCGCCCGTCGATACCTGGCAGCAAAGGCACCCTGGCCACGAGGCCCTGCGGCTCGGGAAATACCGGGCGATACAGGTAATTAAACCGGCGGGCCACTTCCCGGCACAATTCCAGGTGTGGAAGCTGATCCTCCCCTACCGGCACCGCGTCCGCCTTATACAGGAGAATATCCGCCGCCTGGAGCAGAGGATAACCGAGAAAGCCATAGGTATTAATGTCTTTCCCTTGTTCTTTCAACTGCTGCACCTGGTCTTTGAAGGTCGGCACCCGCTCCAGCCACGACAAGGGCGTGATCATGGAAAAAATCAAGTGCAGTTCAGCGTGCTCCATTATATCCGACTGGACAAAAATCACGCTTTTTTCCGGATCCATTCCCGCCGCCAGCCAGTCCGTCACCATTTCCCTTGTATTATCACGCATAGAAGAGTTATCTTCAAATGACGTGCTGAGAGCATGCCAGTCAGCGACAAAATAATGGCAGTCATACTCTTTCTGCAGCCTGACCCAGTTTTCCAAAACATACAGGTGGCCAAGGTGGAGCTTGCCCGTTGGGCGCATGCCGCTGACAATTATTCCTTTTGACATTCTTCACATCTCCCTTTCCCTCTTACAATATTACCTTGTGGATAACCCTCCTAGAGCAAACAACACCCTATCAATCGGTTCGATTACAACATTGAAAACAACCCCAATCAACCCGGTAAAAACAAGTACTATCAATATTATTGTCCCGTATTGCTCAAATTGGTCCAACCAGCCCTGCCGTCCCGGCAGAATGCCGGCCAGGATCTTCGAGCCGTCCAGCGGCGGGATCGGGATTAAATTAAATACTGCCAAAACCACGTTGATATGGATCATATACAGCATGATTCCCCCGAAATAAGGCAAATTCAGACCGGCCAGAGCGCCGGAGGCAATTGCGGAAATAACGGCCAGCAACATGTTCGTCGCCGGGCCGGCCAGGGCCACCAGCAGCATGCCCTGTCTTGGATCAAGCTTCAAATTATATGGGTTGACGGGTACCGGTTTAGCCCAGCCGAAACCCATGAAAAACAAAAGAAGCAGACCGATTGGATCAATATGAGCCGCCGGGTTAACCGTGAGGCGCCCCATGTGACGGGCGGTCCGGTCACCTAGCCGGTCAGCCATCCAGCCATGGGCAAACTCGTGGAGAGTCAAGCCCAGGACGATGGCCGGCAGCATTAAGGCAACAGTATGCAAACTAGGCAAATTAAACAATTTCCATCTCTCCTCCGGATTCCGCAAGATACTCCTTAACGTAATTCAATTCTTCCTGCCTGGTGCGTATCGCTCCGTCCAGGCGGGCCTGCCACAGCGCTTCCATAGCCTTATTGAATTGCGGCCCGGGCTTATATCCGAGCAGCCGCAGGTCCTTGCCGTTAATGGAAAGCTTATTGCTGCATATGGCGGCAAGCACATGCTGGAAGCGTTTTCTGGCAGAGTTTTTGGTGAGATAGCACAAAATCAGCGGATAAATTTCCACAGGCAATGACTTCACCTGTCTGGCCAGTTCACTCAGAGTAATTTCAAAAGGTTCTTGCAGGTTTTTCGACAAATTGCGCCAGCCGCCCAGCGCCGCCGCCACTTTATTCGTCTGTCGTTTGCTTAAATGGTAGCGTCCGCAAACCGCTGCCGCAACGGTCCAGTCGGAAATATGAAGCACCGCTAAAAAATAGACCATCCATATATCGCCGGGCTCCGCTACATCCCAGGAGCGCAATGTTCTCACCGACCGCGCGATTTCCCCGAGGACCGGACGCACCCGCTGAGGCTCAACGCCCGGAAACAAAAAGCGCCATAACCGCAGCTCTATATAACGGGCCAGCACCGGGCCCGGCCTCGGTTCCAGAAAGACATGACGCAGTTCCTCCCAAATTCGTTCCGCGGACACCCTGGCCGGCATTTTATTGCTGATTGCTTCCTTCGCCAATTTGAGAGTATGGGATTCCACATTCATATAATAGCGCTTTTCAAATCTCACCGCCCTCAGAATACGCACGGGATCTTCGATGAAGCTCAAATTGTGCAGCACCCGGATAAGACCGCGTTCCAAGTCTTCCCGGCCGCCGAAGAAGTCGACCACGTCGCCAAAGCTTTCTTTATTAAGCGAAACCGCCATTGCGTTGATGGTAAAGTCGCGGCGGTAAAGATCCTGGTGCAGTGATGACGCCTCTACCTGGGGCATGGCCGCCGGGTATTGATAAAACTCCACCCTTGACGTGGTGACATCTACCTGTTTGCCGTTTGGAAACAATATTTTCGCCGTGCCGAACTGAGGATGTTCACGCAACCGCCCCTGACGCTCCCTGCTGAGGGTTCGCGCCAGCTCAATGCCGTCCCCTTCCACCACCAGATCAATATCCAGGCATTCCATGCCCAGGAGCAGGTCGCGGACTATGCCGCCGGCGGCGTACACCCTGGCTCCCATAGCCGAGGCTGTTTCACTCGCCCACTTTAATATCTCCACGTACCCAGCCGGCAGGCTGCTGTACATCAATTCCCTTATGTTCACGGGGGACATTGCCCGGGTCCGGCCTGTTTTGACTGTCTGGTTACGGCCCGGCTCACCGCCGCCGTGCAGGGTGCGCAAAACATCCGTGCGGGTGACGATCCCTACCAGCCTTCCATTTTCGATTACCGGAAGCCTTCCAATATCATGTTCGATCATCAAATCACGCACCACCGAAGCCGGCGTTTCGGGACCGACAGACACCAGACTGGTGGTCATAAAAGCCTTAACAGGGGCGTGTCCGAGGCCGTGATGAGCCGCTTTTTCCACATCACGGCGCGAGACTATTCCTACCAGCCGATCGTCTCTTACCACCGGCAAGCCGGTATGGCCGTAACGCAGCATGACTTTTTCCGCTTCATTTACCACTGTTTCCGGAGTAATTGTCTTCACCGGGCTGTTCATTATGGCTGCCGCTGTCACCGGCGGTTTTACTCTTGCCCGGATAGCATCCATTAGCCGGCCGGTTACTTCCTCCACACCGGCTTTTTTTATTGAGACCGAGGCCGCGGCGTTATGGCCACGCCCGCCGAGAACAGCCAGTATTTCTCTAACATTCACTTCCGGCACACTGCTCCGGGCGACTACATGAACCCGGTCATCCATCTCCACCACGGTAAAAACAGCGTCCGGCCGTTCAAAATCAGCAAGCTTATGTGTTAAGACGGCAAGACCGCCGACAAATTCATCGACATTCCCCTTGGCGATTAATAATTTTACCCCGTTGACCTGAATATGTTCCGCTGAAGAAAGCAGGTCCCTTAGCAGTACGCGCTGGTCCGCGGTAAACGGCCGGTCGAGGAAATCAGCCACAACAGCCAGATTCGCTCCATTAGTGAGCAAATAGGATACTGCGTCCACATCTCTGGCCGTTGTGCTGGAAAAAACAAGCGAACCGGTGTCCTGGTAAATACCCAGGGCTAGAATGGTCGCTTCCAGCGGGGTGACCTTCAGTCCACGCTCCCTGATCTTTTCCACCAGCAAGGTGGTGGCGGCCCCGATCATTTCCACCACCTCGACCGTGCCCGATATATCACCGGTTTCTCTGGGGTGGTGGTCGTATATATGTATTTCCACTCCCGGCCTCTCAAGAAGAACTGCCAGATTGGCCAGTCTTCCGGGAGATTTGGTATCCACCAAGATCACCCGTTCAACCGGATCCGGCTTAATATCCCTGGCAGATTTTATGTCAAGAGCGTCCCTGTGTAAAGCCATGAAAGCTTCCACACTCCTGGACAGATTGCCGGGAAAGACCATTACAGCGTCTGGGTAAAGCTTCCGGGCGGCAACCATTGACGCTAACGCGTCCAGGTCAGTATTTACATGGGTGGTGATTATCTCCACTGCTGCCCTCCGCCATAATATACTACTCCCAGGTTAAATAACATGAACAATATTATATCATACCCTCTGATTCAAAAAAAGCGCCACGCAACTACTATATCCGCTATGTAAGAATTTATTGCAAACGATACTCTTATTATCAACTCGTTGTATTATTGACTGAATTATTATATAATTTATATAGATACTAAATAAATTATAAAGAGGTAAAATTAACTGCGTTGGTCTTTATGGAACTATTGGAACATAATGATGAGAAGCGGGGTGAATAATTAATGAAAAGGGATATCAACCCATGTTTTATCAGTTCCTATGTTCCCAAAAAATGCGGAATCGCCACATTCACACAAAATCTATTTCATTCTTATCAAAACTCATTTGCCAATAAGGGACGAGTCATTGCCGTAGACGACCAGTTGAACCGTAATTTTCCCTCTGAAGTCGATTTTGTTTTTGACAGAAACAAAGCTTCCGATTATGCCAGGGCGGCGGAACATATCAACTCTTCGGATTTGCACGTGGTCAACCTGCAGCATGAATTCGGCTTGTTCGGCGGTCCGGAAGGACGTTTGATCACCAAGCTGCTGGAGAAGTTAAAAAAACCGGTGGTAACCACCGTTCACACAGTGCTGCAAGATCCCAACCTGGGCTATTATACGTCACTCATGGAGGTCATTCAGCATTCCGACCGCCTGGTGGTAATGAGCCACAAGGCTATAGAAATTCTCCAGGAAGTATATTACGTACCTCCTGAAAAGATAGTGATGATTCCGCATGGCGTGCCGGATCTGCCTTTTTCGGACCCGGATAATTTTAAAGCGGAGATGGGTGTTGAAGGCAGGTTTGTGCTCCTCACTTTTGGTTTGCTCAGCCCCGGCAAAGGCGTCGAAATGGTGCTGGAAGCCCTGCCCGGCGTGGTGCGGGAGCATCCCGAAGTAATATACATTATTCTTGGCAAAACCCACCCGGAAGTTGCCAGGATCCACGGGGAAAGCTACCGGGAAAGCCTGCAGAAAATTGTTCGCGACCATTCACTGGAAAATAATGTGATGTTCATTGACAAGTTTTTTTCCAATGAAGAACTGTTCAGGTATATCAGCGGCGCAAATATCTATATAACCCCATATCTTTCACCGGAGCAAATTACCAGCGGCACCCTGGCTTACGCGGTTGGACTCGGCAAAGTTGTTGTCTCAACCCCTTATTGGTATGCCAGAGAACTGCTGGCGGATGGGCGCGGCCGCCTGGTGCCTTTCAGCAATCCTAAAGCCCTGGCCGATACCCTGAACGAGCTGCTCTCCAAAAGAGAATACCTGAATGAAATGAGCTCTTCGTCATACGCTTACGGACGTGAAATGATTTGGTCCAGGGTGTCGGAAAAGTACCACGCCTTATTCAGAGAAGTGTGCAAGGAACATTCACTGAAAGTGATAAAAAGAGTAAGCGCGATTCGCAAAGGCAGCCTGGACAACCTGGGTAACCATAAAATACTGAATATGTTTGAGCGCATCACCGACGACACCGGCATGTTTCAATTTACCTTGCATGGAATACCGGACTTAAAGCACGGTTATTCCGCCGACGACGCCGGCCGGGCGCTGGAAGTAATAATAAGGTGGGCTCGCGCCGTCAATCATATTGACAATAACTTCTCCGGTGAATATCGTTTGGCCCAAAAGTATCTATCTTTTCTTCACTACGTTCAGATAGA
This sequence comes from Pelotomaculum sp. PtaB.Bin117, assembly GCF_002067195.1. Lineage (NCBI taxonomy): Bacteria > Bacillati > Bacillota > Clostridia > Eubacteriales > Desulfotomaculaceae > Pelotomaculum > Pelotomaculum sp. PtaB.Bin117. Next base: position 89,589 of record NZ_MVQM01000168.1, read on the forward strand.
AGACGGCAGGTTTCACAACTTTGTCAGCTATGACCGGAGGTATCTGGATGAAGTCGGCAGCGAAGACACCTTCGGCCGGGTTCTTGCGGGCTTGGGCAGCGCCATTGCCTGGAGCGGCGACCAGTCGATCACCTTGTTTGCCAGAGACATATTTGACCGGGCCATAGACCGCCTGCCGCCGGACCGGCCGCTGTCAGACTTCCCTAAAGCACTGGCTTACGCTATCTGCGGTTTATACGGTTATCTTCATAAATATCCGGAGTCGTTAAAAGCAGCAGGCTTGCTCCGGTCCGGAGCGGATTATCTGATAGAACTCTACGAAACCAACAAGAGCACGAACTGGCACTGGTTTGAGCATGCCGTCACTTATGGTAACGCCAAAGTGCCCTATTCTTTGATGCTGGCATATAATGTTTTTAAAGATAAAAGATACCTGGATACAGCTTTGGAATCCTTGGATTTCCTCACAAACATCCAGTATGACGGTACTTGCTTTGATTTAATAGGCAACAAGGGCTGGCTGTATAAAGGAGCTAAAAGAGCTTGTTTCGATCAGCAGCCAATTGAGATTGGCTATCTGGTGGAAGCATATTGCGAAGCTTTGCGTCTGACCCGTAAAGAAGAATACCGTACGCTGGCAACAAAAGCTTTCAATTGGTTTTTCGGCAATAACCGTCTGGGAGTGCCGGTTTATAATGCCAATTATGATTATCCTCTTGACGGTCTGCACGCCTCAGGCAGCAATAGCAACAGCGGGGCTGAATCTGTTATTAGTTTCGCCCTCGCGGTTACCGCCTTAAAAGAAACAAAAATACGCAAGGCTATCGGCAACAAGGAAAAACGGGGAATAATAAAAAATCAAAATTAGACAGGAACGGTGGAGATCATCACGGCTAGACAAGAACAATTCATTAACGGCGAATTATTTCACAGGTATAGCGGCAATCCGATCGTTACAGCGGATGACTGGCCTTATCCGGTCAACTCGGTTTTTAATCCGGGCGCCGTCAAATTGCCGAGCGGCGAAACAGTTTTACTGGCCAGGGTGGAAAGCCGGCGCGGGGTTTCTTTTTTAAACGTTATCCGCAGTGATGACGGGTTGACCGGCTGGCATATTGACCCAAATCCCGCCCTGGTTCCCGAACCGGATATTTTCCCGGAAGAAATGTGGGGAATTGAGGACCCGAGGATAATTTACGTGCCTGAGCTGGAGCAATACGCTATTACTTACACGGCGTTTTCCACCAGCGGGCCGCTTGTATCGATGGCCATGACAAAAGACTTTGTCACGTTCGAAAAAATCGGCAACATCACTCTCCCGCACGATAAAGACGCGTGTATTTTTCCCCGCAGAATTGGCGGAAACTGGTTATTGGTGCATCGTCCGGAAACTGCCCACGCCATCGATATCTACGCCGGCTCTCACATCTGGCTATCATATTCCAACAATCTAAAAACATGGACCTCGACTACTCCATTAATCAAAGCACGCATGGGCTCATGGTGGGATGCCAATAAGATCGGCCTTTCGACACCTCCCATAGAAACTAAAGAGGGTTGGCTGCTCTTCTATCACGGTGTGCGCAATACAGCGGCAGGATGCATCTACCGCATCGGAGTCGCCCTATTGGACCTGGAAAATCCGAAACGGATTATCTCCCGCAGCAAGGAATGGATCTTTGGGCCAAAGGCTTCTTATGAATTGGTTGGTGACGTTAATAACGTGGTTTTCCCGTGCGGTTACACGCTAAACGAAAAAACCGGCGAACTCCGGCTGTATTACGGGGCCGCCGACACTTCAATCGCCGTGGCGATAGGCAATATCAGCCAAATCCTGGACTGGCTCGTCAAATACGGCGAAAGGCCGGTACGCCGGATGACGGATAATATTAAAGCGGACGCACCGGAGTAAAATACGGCTTTGCCTCCCCCTGCCGAACGCGCGGCAAACGGCTGTAATTAAAAGAAAAAGCGGCCCTGGTTAAATACGGGAAGGCCGCTTTTTTTCAAAAATAAATTATTACCATCTCTTGATATTTATACTTCTGGCAACTTTTCCAAAGCTTTTTTCAGGCTTTCCTCCGGTAACGGGTAGTCTTCCAGTTTTCCAGCCAGGTATGTGTCGTAAGAGGGCAAATCCAGCAGTCCGTGGCCGCTCAAGTTAAATAGTATCGTCCTGGCTTCGCCTGCTTCCTTCGCAGCAACAGCTTCCACCACGGCATGGTGAATAGCGTGGGAAGATTCAGGAGCCGGCACGACACCTTCACATTTGGCAAAGAGAACGGCGGATTTAAATGTATCCGTTTGTCCGTAGGCAAACGCCTCGGCTATTCCGTCATGGATGCACTGGCTGACCAGCGTTGATGCGCCATGGTACCTTAAGCCGCCCGAGTGGATTCCCGGCGGCATGAAGTCTTTGCCAAGCGTATACATCCACAAAAGCGGGGTAAACCCGGCCACGTCTCCAAAATCATAGCCATAGTGTCCGCGTGTCAGAGTGGGGCAGGCGCTCGGCTCAACGGCCACAAGCCGTACCTTGGCGCCATTGACAATCTTATCGTGGGCAAACGGGAAAGCGATGCCCGCGAAGTTGCTGCCGCCGCCACAGCAGGCGATGACCACGTCGGGATAAGCGTCCGCCTTGGCGAGTTGCTCCCTGGCCTCCAGGCCGATAATGGACTGGTGCAGGCAAACGTGGTTTAAGACACTGCCCAGGGAGTAATTTGTATCGCTACGGCCGGCCGCATCTTCCACAGCCTCACTGATAGCCATCCCCAGGCTGCCCAGGGATTCGGGATCTTTCTCTAAAATCTGCCTGCCGCAATTGGTTTGATTGCTGGGGCTGGCAATGCAATTAGCGCCGAAAATCTCCATCACGGAACGGCGGTAAGGCTTCTGCTGATAGCTAACCTTCACCATATAAACAGTACATTCCAAGCCGAAGAAGTTGCAGGCCTGGGACAGGGCAATACCCCACTGGCCGGCCCCTGTTTCAGTGGAAAGCCGTTTGATTCCTTCCGCCTTATTGTAATAAGCCTGGGCAACGGCAGTGTTGAGCTTATGGCTGCCGGCCGGACTTACGCCTTCGTATTTATAATAAATCTTTGCCGGCGTATCCAGAGCCTTTTCCAGCCGCCGCGCCCGGCAAAGTGGAGACGGCCGCCAGAGCCGGTAGATTTCCCGCACCTCTTCCGGTATTTCAATCCAGCGCTCCCCACTTACTTCTTGCTTAATTAACTCCATTGGGAAAATAGGGGACAAGTCTTCCGGTCCGGCAGGCTGCTTGGTCATAGGATTCAAAGCAGGTTTTGGCAAATTAGGCATGTCCGCCTGGATGTTGTACCACTTTGTCGGCATTTCTTTTTCGCTGAGCAGAATTTTAGTTTCACTCATCTCCTCTAAAGAACTCCTCTCTCCTCTGGTTTATTAAGAATCAACATATGCAAAAACTAAACCATTCAGGTGTTTAGAATTCATTAGTCAAAATTCATCACATTTAGAGACAAATCATTTTCTCATTCTGACTCCTGATTTCTGACTCCTGACTCCTGATTAGTTACAAATATTTTAGCTCAATGTTTTTCGCCATGCAAGATTATTCGTCATTTTTAGCTTATCTTTTCTTTTTTGCCGACGTCTTCGCTCCATTTGCCGCAGCGGTCGCCCCAGCGGGCAATAACGCTCCCCTGCTCAGCTACTTCCACCACTTCACACATATTGGGGCATCCGGAACATTCAAAACTGCCTGTCTTAAATAACGAGTCCGCCACACTGAAGCCTTTGAACCTGCTCACACCGGTCCGCGCCACCGCTTCACGGGCCAGCAGGGCGGCGCCCACCGCTCCCATTACGTCAAAGTGCGCAGGAACTGTAACGGGTAATTCCAGCGCTTTTTCAAAAGCTTTGGCCATCCCCACGTTGGCCGCCACGCCGCCCTGAAAAACCACCGGGGCCAGGATTTCCTTGCCCTTGCCGACATTGTTCAGATAATTGCGCACCAGCGCTTCGCACAAGCCGGCCAGGATATCCGGCAGGCCGCATCCCATTTGCTGCTTGTGAATCATATCCGACTCCGCGAAGACAGCGCACCGCCCGGCAATCCGCACCGGCGACTCCGCCTGCAAAGCAATTTCCCCGAATTGCTCTATCGGTATATTCAGCCGCGCAGCCTGCTGGTCCAGGAAAGATCCTGTACCCGCGGCGCAAACGGTGTTCATGGCAAAGTCAGTCACCACACCGTTGCGCAATATAATGATTTTTGAATCCTGCCCGCCTATTTCCAAAATTGTCTGCACTCCCGGCACCAGCAACAATGACGCGACGGCGTGGGCGGTTATCTCGTTTTTCACCGTGTCGGCGCCGACAAGCACCCCGGTAAGATGCCTGCCGCTGCCTGTTACCCCCGCGCCCCTTACCTTCACGCCGTCAGGCAGGCGTCCGTTTAATTCTTTTAACCCTTTCTGCACCGTGGCGATTGGCTGTCCCTGTGTTCTGAGATAGATTGCTTCACGGACTATACCGCCTTCATTCAGAAAAACCAGATTAGTGCTGACAGATCCAACATCTATGCCAAGATATCCCTTCATTTACAGATAACCTCCCTGGTTTCCTTTCTCCTTGCCAGTAGATCAATAAAAGCTTCCAGCCTGGTCTGCAAGCCGGCCTCCCCCGTGTGCTCGTCCATAATCAAAGTCAGTATCGGTATGTCGTAATCCGAACCCACGCCGGGCAGGATGCTTTGGGCCACTATTTCCGGCATGCAGGTAAAAGGGTACACCTGGATTATCCCGTCGTATCCGGCCCGGGCATAGTTCACGGCACTGCCTATCGTCTCCTGGCCATGGCCGCCCACAAAGTGACACAGATAAGGGCTGGCTGAAGCGCAAGTCTCTTTGCTGGAACGAAGCCCCTTAACCAGCCCGAACAACAGATGGTCGTTCACCCACTCACTCAAATAGAGCGAACGGTCGACTTCGGCTCCGAGCAGTCCCAGGTGCCGTTCCAGCCGGTTGTTTGCAAAAGGCTCCAGCAAAGTATAGATTTCACCGATAACAGCGATTCTGACCAGCGGTCCGCTGGGTTTACACGCCACTCCGGCCATGATCGCGCCGGCTTTTTTCCTGGCCTCTGCCATTTCACCCGGCGACGCGGCGTTGTCTATCAGTTTTAATGCTTCACTAAAAGCTCGCTCGCCGGCACCCGCCCTTGCCTCCCTGGGCCGGACCTGAAACACCTTTCTTTCCAGCTCGTCCACTGCCAGCGCTTTCTGGTAGCCAAACCGGATAGCCTGGATCACCTGCCACCACGACCGGCGCCCGGTTATTTTCTTGATTTTAATAATTAATTCAGATATATTTTTTTCAGGCGGTTCGAGTACAATTAACTGCATGTCACATCCGATATCCTTCAAGATGGCGTGCTCAATCTGGGCGTAATATCCGAAGCGGCACGGACCGCACCCGCCGGCCATAATAATAGTGTCGGCGCCCATTTCGCGGGCTTCGATAAAATTACCCAAATTTAATTTTAAAGGCATGCAGGCAAATTCAGGTCCGTGCTTGACCCCCAGGTTTAAAGTCCTTTTGCTGGAAGGCGGCGGCACCACCACGTCCACGTCCAGATACTGCAGCATCGCCCTTAAAGGAATATACAGGTTGCCCATATGCGGAAAAGTTGCGCGCATTGTTTACCTCCGTTTCATATCCCGGCAGCTTCGGCTTTCTTCCACCGCACCATGTCTAAAAAAGCTTCCAGCCTGGTGACAATACCGGCTTCCCCGGTATGTTCATCAAGAGTGAGATTCAAGAAAGGCGCGCGCAAGGCGCGCGCATGCCGCTCGATCAACTCGCCGGTCATGGAATCAGGCCCGCACCCAAAAGCAGCCACATGCACCAAACCGCTTATATCCGGGCGGTCAAGGTAGTGAAAAGCGGCTCCGATCATCCGCTGACCGAGACTCCAGAATAATTTTTTCGGCAACCGGGCCGCGTTGCTCCTCAAGGTTTTTTCCGGCACGTGCTCAGCGGTAAAAACAGCGGCGCCCATCTCTTTCAGCCGTCCGGTCAGATTCATGCTGATATAAGAATCATAGATGTTATACGGGTGGCCGATTACGGCCACATTTAATTCAAACGGATAATTCAGCGGTTTATCACCAACCTTGTTATCCAGGACAGCTAAGGCCTCGGCAGGCATCAGTCCGAGGTGCAGCAAGCGGTAATATTTCTGCAGGGTTTTGACTGAACTGCGATAAGCTCTAAATATCTTTAACTTATTGCCGGTAAAGAGACTGCCCACATTGTTTATCACCGTGTATAAATCCCTGTCTTTTCTGTACAGGTTGACGTCAACGCCAATCAAGTCAGGCAGGCCTTCCAGCCGGCGAATCATGTCGGGCAAGCCGAGAAACTTTGGACAGATATATTTATGGTGTTCCACACTCACCATTCTGGGCAAAAAAATATAATCAACCTTCCCGGCCAGGTCCAGCACATGGCCAAAGAACAGCTTGACCGGCAGGCAGACCTCATCCACGGCATGTTTTAGCCCCTGGGCCAATGTCACCCTGGTTGACGGCGATGAAAGCACCACTTCGGCGCCCAACTCTTCAAAGAAAGTCCGCCACATCGGGTAATAATAGTAGTATAGAAGCGCTCTGGGAATACCAACCTTCAATTGCCTTCGCTCTCCTTTCACCCGGGCGCTACCCTCTCGGCCGGAAAGTAAGCGCCGCCAGGTAGCCAAAAACCACTGCCGCGGTAATACCCGCCGCCGCCGCGGTCACTCCGCCGCTGAATACGCCCAGCAGCCCGTGCTGTTTAACCCCGTTCAACGCTCCTTGGGCCAGCAGGTGGCCAAAACCGGTCAAGGGAACAGTCGCCCCCGCCCCGGCCAGATTCACTAAAGGCTGGTACAGGCCGATAGCGCTGATGATCGCGCCCGCGCTGACAAAAGTCACCAGCACATGGGCAGGCGTGAACTTATAGCTGGTCAAATCCATCAGCAACTGTCCGATTACGCAGAGCGCGCCCCCGATCACAAAAGCCCAAAAAAATTGCATCTCGCAAGCCTCCTATCTCATTTCGATTACAACGGCATGCCCGATCCCCGGCACAGTTTCCCCTTGCTGAACACTGCACGGACTCAACAGCGCGCCGGTGCCGATGCCAAGCAGGCGTTTATATTTCCCCGTTTTGAGGCTTTCCATAAGATAGCCGCAGGTGACTACCGCCGAACAACCGCAGCCGCTTCCCCCGGCGTGGACATCCTGCGCGGCGCTGTAAATTAAAATGCCGCAGTCAGTATACCGATCGGAAATATCATATCCGTCCTGCGTTACCAGCTGTTCAGCAAGCTTCTTGCCGTAAGAGCCCAGGTCGCCGGTGATGATCAGATCGTAATTATCAGGCTGCCGCGCGGTATCCTTTAAATGGCAAGTTATCGTATCCGCCGCCGCCGGCGCCATGGCGGCGCCCATATTCTGCGCATCCCCCTGCCCCAAGTCGACAACCTTGCCGATGGTGGCGTGGGTAATCACCGGCCCGCTTCCTTCCCGGGCCAGCACGGCCGCGCCCGCTCCGGTCACTGTCCATTGAGCGGTCATGGGACGCTGGTTCCCCATTTCGGTGGGATAGCGGTACTGCCTCTCGGCGGTGCTGTAATGGCTGGAAGAACCGACCAGCACCTTTTCGGCAAAACCGCCTTCTATCAGCATGGCTCCCAGCGCCATGCCTTCATACATGGTAGAGCAGGCGCCGTACAATCCCAAGAAAGGTATGCCCAATACTCTCGCGGTGAAATTTGCCGTGATAATTTGATTCAGCAAATCGCCGGCCAGCATATAATCAATATCTTTCACCTGCAAGCCGGCCTTTTCCAGGGCTTTTTGCATAGTCTCCAGCATCATCCGCTGCTCGGCCTTTTCCCAGGTTTTTTCGCCGTAGTAAGTATCATTAACCACCTGGTCGAATGTTTTCCCCAGCGGTCCCTCGCCTTCCAGATATCCGACAATTGACGCAGACGCGATAATGACGGGCGGTTTTTCGAAATAAACGGTTTGCATTCCGTTTTTTTTAGGCGCTGCCAAATTCTCACCTCTCAAGAAATACCAATGTTACATGCTTTCATTCCGTCTCTTGATTCCTGGCTCCAGTCTTCTGACTCTTGGCCTCCCTGCTCCCAGGCTCCGTTTTCCAACTTTCGTCTTCCAACTCCTGACTCCTGACTCCTGACTTCTATCTCCTGACTCCTGACTACCTAAAAAAATAATATAGCAGTCCTGCTATCCAGGCTGTAACTATGCCCCACACCAGCACCGGCCCGGCAATAGTGAAAAGCCGTGCCCCGACGCCGAAAACCAGCCCCTCCGCCCGGTACTCCAACGCCGGAGCCACCATTGAATTGGCGAAGCCTGTAATTGGGACAATGCCGCCGGCCCCGCCAAACCTGCTGACTTCGTCGTACAGACCTATACCGGTAAGAAACGCCGCCAGAAAGACCAACGTGGTGGAAGTTGCCGCGCCCGCCTCATTAAAGCTCAACCCCCTGGCCAGGAAAAAGCTGAGAATGAACTGACCTACCAAACAAATCAAACCGCCTACCACAAAAGCCCAAAAAACATTTCTTAGAACCCTGGGCTTCGGCGTGCTTTCTTTAACCATTTCCATGTAGCGTTGTTTTTGTTTGATTAGTGGCATTGAATTATCCGGCATTTTTGTCACCCCGTAATTTATATTTACCAACTCAAATCTTCCTTATACAAAAAAGCTGCTGACTTTCTAGTCAGCAGCCCGGAGATACTGCGATATACCCGCTGTTTTAGTCGGTATGGGCAATTTTCACGTTGGCTTTGTATTCCACCAACTGCCCGTTTTCCACATTGGCAGTAAAATTGACAACTTCCACGCCTACGATGTTCTTCCCGTACCGCGAGGCCTCCGTAATGGCTGACTGCACGGCGCCCTTCCAGCTATCGGGAGATTCACCCACTATTTCAGACACTTTGACGTGCAACCATCATCCCTCCTTTAATTTTTCAAAGCAATTGTATTATACCAGCAATACTATTTTTTATACGTTTGCTCAGCCACTCTTTTCCATCAATTCTTTAAGTTTCTTTAAGGCCTGTCTTTCCAGGCGCGACACCTGCACTTGCGATAATCCCAGTTTTTGCGCGATATCCGACTGAGTTTTATCCTCAAAAAACCGCCAGGCGATAATCTGCCTGTCCCGTTCAGGAAGGTTGTTTAAAAGTTCTTTCATGGATATTCTTTCCAGCCAGGGCGTTTCTCCGTCTTCCTTGCCTTTTAGCTGGTCCAGCAGATAGATCGGATCGCCGTCATCCTGGTGCAGAGTCTCATAAATTGACGTCGGGGCTTGAGCCGCTTCAAGCGCGTTGACGACTTCTTCCCTGGACAACCCCATGTCCGCGGCTATTTCTCCCACTGACGGCTCGCGGCTCAGCTTCGCGGTGAGGATGTCCCTGACTTGCTGGATCTTGTAAGCGATTTCCTTTACCGAACGGCTGACTTTAACCGGATTGTCATCCCTTAAGAATCTTCTGATCTCACCGATAATCATCGGTACGGCATATGTTGAAAATTTAACCTCATAACTGGGGTCAAATTTATCTATCGCTTTAATCAACCCGATGCAACCGATTTGAAAGAGGTCCTCCAGCTCGTAGCCACGGTTCTGAAAACGCTTGACCAGGTTAAATACCAGCTTCAGGTTGCAATTGATCAGCCTGTCCCTGGCGTAACCGTCACCCGCCTTTGCCTTGCCAAGCAACTCTTTCATTTCCTGATCTTTCAGCAACGGAAAGCGGGGCAGGTTCATTTCAACCAGCCTGCCACTCATTTCTTCATCTCCTGCCTATTGCTCCGGGCTTATCCGAGCCACTCCGGAACCAACTCTTTTGTTCATTGTTACCACAGTACCGTGACCAGGAGTTGATTCCACCTTGAAATTATCCATAAACGAATTGATAAATACGAAACCCAGCCCCAAACGTTCAGCGTCGGTGGAAAAAGTAGGCTGCAGAGCATCGTCGATATCTTCAATGCCCTTGCCGTCATCCTCAACCCTGATCTCAACGGTGTCCGCCGTTAACGCGGCGTATATCCTCACCAAGCGGTCCGCGGCATTTTCATAACCGTGGATAATGGAATTCTCTACCGCTTCGGACACCGCTACCTTGATTTCTTCCAGGTCGGACAGAGTACATTCGATTTGCGAAGCAAAAGCGGCGACAGACACGCGGGCAAAAGCCACATTGGCGGGAATGCTTAGAAATTCCAATTTCATTTGATTAATCAAGCGCAAAACAATACCCCCTAACCGATATTCTCCAACGCGGCGGCTTCGCCGGGGAATTCGTCCATAATCCGGAGCAAACCCGATAGTTCCAGGATCCTGCGCACTTGCGGCTGAGGCTCAACAATACAAACCCTGCCGCCTATTCTGCTAACCCGCTTATACCTTCCCAGCAGCACCCCCAAGACCGAACTATCAATAAATGACGCTCCCGCCAGATTTAGAATAATGTTTCTAACCGGTTGATTGTCAAGGGCTTCATCTAAAGTGTTCCGCAAATGATCGGCCACACCCAGGTCAAGATCCCCGCTCAGCCGGGCAATCAATGTATCTTGTATTTGCTCAAGCTCCAAGCGTACAGGCACCACCTTTTCTATAAATTTACGACTTGACGCAAGCCCCCAATTAATATATGCCTTACTGCTAAATCTTACCAAATATATTTTAAAAAGGCAAGGCGTGTCAACAGATAAAAAAGGCCCGGAGTCAATCCGCGCCAAATAGATGCATATTATTTCCGCTATTTATTTTTTTTATATCAGAATACGTGATCGATAACACGTTTCACCTGTTCGAACACGGTTGTTTTCAGAACATCGTCGCCAGCCACCAGATTAACCCGCTTGACCTCCTGGCCGCCTTTGGTAACAACGTAAGCTCCCACTACCTGTCCCTTTCGCACGGGAGCGTCCAGGTGGTCCGCCAGTTCAACCCGTGATTCAAAGCCCTTTTCCTCTCCCTTTAGAGCCACCACGCTAACCTTTTCAGCAGTTTGAGCCTCCACCCGGTCCGCTTGCCCCTTGCCTACTTTTATAGCGCCCACACTGGCGCCCTGTTCGGCAAAATTTACCGCTTTATACCTGGCGAAACCGTAATCCAGCAGTTTTGTCGACTCCCGGAAATGACTTCCCGGCTCAGACGTGCCCAATACTACGCAGATTATCCGCAAACCGTCCCTTTCGGCCGACGAGGCCAAGCAGTACTTTGCCGCTTCCGTCCAGCCGGTTTTGCCGGCGTCCGCTCCATCGTACCACCATAAGAGCTTGTTCGTATTCCAAAGCTTGAACGCCCCGCCCCTTAATTCCGATTCTTTCATGGAAGTTATCTTCCGGAATAACGGGTACTTCAATCCTTCCTTCAATATGACAGCCATATCATAGGCGCTGGTGTAATGGTTGTCAGCAGTCAGGCCATGACAGTTGACAAAATTGGTGTTCACCAAGCCCAGCTCTTTTGCTTTGTCGTTCATGGCCTGCACAAAAGCCTCTTCACTGCCGGCTATATGCTCCGCGACAGCCACACTGCTGTCATTCGCCGACTGCAAGCCTATTGCCATGAGCATTTCCCAGAGGCTCATTTCCTCACCGGGTTCCAGATAGACCTGCGAACCGCCCATTTCCCACGCGTTTTCACTGGTGACAACTTTATCGTCGAGCTTGAACTTGCCCTGCTCCACTGCTTCCACCGCCAGCAGCAGCGTCATTAATTTTGTGACACTGGCCATCGGCAACTGCTCATTCAGCTCTTTTTCATAAATAATCTTATTACTCGTAGGCTCCAAAAGCACCGCCGCCACGGCAGTCGTTTCCGGAACGGCAGGCGCGGCAGCCTCCAATTCTGTTTTTTCTACTCCCACATATCCGGAAGCCGCTCCCTCAATTTGACCAGCCGGCAGACCGGCAATTAATACAAAGACCATTAAAAGTATCAGGGCTTTTTTCCGCAAGATTACCATGACCCCCATTTCTTTCAAATTATTTTACAAATACGCTTTATTAGCAGGTTACTTTGTATTATGATACTCCGTCTTAAAGTTATACGGCTGTGATAAAACCATTTTTTGCAGATATTAGAACTAAACTCCAGATATTAGAAACTGAACTCACAAAATATTACTTTTACTCGAAAACGAAGTATACGGATATAAAAATTTTCAATTTAATTTTTATTAAAGGTTCGCTAAAGGTTATGGGTTTATGATGGTAAATGTAAGGCAGCTGCTTACAAAAAATTCTTGGAGGTATTACGCTATGAAAAGCAAAATTTTATCAATCATGGAGGCAACAAAAAAGAAAGCGGCCGTTGCTCTTCTTTGCGGAGCGCTTATTACCACAGCAGGCGCCGGGGCGGCTTTAGCGGCAAACCCTGACACTTCCATGCTGTATAAAATTCAAGGCGGTATTGCAAGCTACTCCACGGACGATGGGAAAACCTGGAGTGAAAAAGCTCCCGACGGTGTAACGGTCAGCGAATCCGAAGACAGTAAATTTACTGTCTTTAACGGCCTCCCAACCCTTTCGCCGAAAGATGCTGAGGGGAAAAGCTTGCTGTGCAAAGTGGAAAACGGCCTTAGAAGCTTCTCCACGGACGGCGGCAAAACCTGGAGTAAAAAAGCTCCCGACGGTGTAACGGTCAGCGAATCCGAAGACGGTAAATTTACTGTTTTTAACGGCCTCCCGACTCTTTCGCCGAAAGATGCTGAGGGGAAAAGCTTGCTGTGCAAAGTGGAAAACGGCGTTAGAAGCTTCTCCACGGACGGCGGCAAGACCTGGAGTGAAGAGGTGCCTGAAGGCGCAACAGTGACCGAAGGCGGCAAAGTCAGAATGATGAAGGTTGTTACGTCTGAAAATGCTAACTGATCGGTAATTTTACGGGAACTAATCAGCGCAAAACGACGGATGCTGTCGCTTTGCATAGAATAAACGGAAAAGCATCCACAGCATAGGAGCCGTTATCAGTTCCTATGTTGCGGATGCATCTTATTTTTATATTTTAATTTAATGACGAAGTAGGGATAGAAATGAGGATTTTAATGGTGGAAGATGAGAAGTATATGGCTGAGGCCATCGCTCAAGTCTTAAAGAAGAATCATTACAGCGTTGACTTGGCCTATGATGGAGAATACGGATTGGATTGCGGGAATTCCAATATTTATGATATCATCATCCTTGATATCATGCTTCCCAAAATGGACGGCATAAGCGTACTCAAAGAATTGCGTCGAAACGGCATTGAAACACCTGTTATTCTGTTGACGGCAAGAGGTGAAACCGAGGACAAGGTACGCGGCCTTGACAGCGGCGCTGATGATTATTTGGCAAAACCATTCCACACTGACGAGCTGTTAGCTCGTTTGCGCGCATTGGGGCGCAGAAAAACAGAACTAATCAATGACGGCAAGCTTAAATACGGAGATATTGAGCTGAATCCGCTTACCTTGCTGCTTGGCTGTGGAAACAAGGAGATTATACTGACTCTAAAAGAATCCCAATTACTGGAATTGCTTATAAAAAGAAATAGCACTATTATTTCCAAAGAGATTATTATTGAAAAACTTTGGGGTTTTGATACCAGCGCCGAGGATAACCATGTGGAAACATATATATCCCTTTTAAGAAAGAAATTAACACACTTGGAATCTGATGTTTTCATTCGCACCATACGGGGCGCAGGATATGTCTTACAAACGTTAAAAGGATAGGAAATAGAATGTTCACAAAACTGCGCAACAAATTTCTCATACTGAATATGTCAATTACTTCGGTTGTGATGGTTGCCGCGTTTGCAATCATTTATTTCATTACCTATAACAACATACACTCGGAGAATCTGAAAAAACTGAATTCACTGTCATCCGGCAAGCAAATAACCATACATTCGGAAGAACAAAATAAATTGGACGCATCACCATCTGATAAGCCGATAGCAATAACAGGAGTCGGCTTGCCTGCTGATAAGGAAAAAGAAACCTTCTCCACCCTCGCAAATTTTTCTTTAGGTGATTCTCTTTCATTTAATATTGAAGTAGACGCGGATGGCAGAATTTGGGGAATCAACTCTTTTATTGCTTTGCCTGACGAAGCTTATTATAAAGCTGCCGAGACTGCCTGGAGCGACAAAAAAAACAATTCCACAATAACACTGGAAGGGAAACAATGGCAGTATACTATAACCCCAATACTCATGCATGTTATTATCAGCGGACAACCATATACCTCCATCGAAGGCAAGTATCAGATTACATTTTTAGATGTCACGGAATCAAAAAATACGTTGCTGGCACTGCTGACCACTTTACTTTTAGTGGGCTTAATAATGCTTTTTGTTATTTTTATCATTAGCCTTTACTTTGCCAACCGGGCAATTAAACCGATAGCAGAAACATGGGAAAAACAGAAACAATTTGTTGCTGACGCATCTCACGAATTGAAAACACCGCTTACAATTATCAACGCCAACTATGATGCGCTTTTGGCAAATCAGAATGAAAGCATTAAAAGTCAAATAAAGTGGCTTGATTATATAAGAATCGGCAGTGACAGGATGGCAAAACTTATTAACGACCTTTTATCTTTAGCTAAAATAGAGGATGTAAATTTAAAAGCACAAAAAAGGCCGTTTAATATTAGCAACGCTATTAATGATGTGATATTGTCGATGGAAGCTTTGGTGATAGAAAAAGGCATTAAGCTCCGTCATGCGATAGAGCCAGACATAATTATAAAAGGCGATCCGGAAAGAGTTAAACAAGTTGTCACGATTTTATTTGATAACGCTGTAAAATATACAAATAATAACGGACAAATTGATATATTACTAAAAAAAGCAAAAAACAAAATTATATATTCTATAAAGAACAGTGGAAAAGGAATAGCAAAACAAGATTTGCCAAAAGTTTTTGACAGGTTCTACCGGGCCGATCCCTCCAGAACGCAGGAAACCGGCGGTTATGGTTTAGGGTTGTCAATTGCAAAGACAATTATAGACAGATTGGGCGGCAAAATAAATGTCACAAGTGTGGAAAATGAATGCACGACTTTTACTTTTACACTTGGACTGTAATGTACGAAATAATCATCAGGCTCCCTAGCAGCCTGTCTAAATATTTAACTGATAGCAGGATTAATGGAACAAGATGTCGGAATATACAATATTATGATCAAAGGATATAAACCAATATGTGGAAGATTTAAAATAATTAAATGTCTCTACAATTAACTAATTAAATTTTACCATTACCAGTTTTTTACAGTAAGCCGAAATATCCTGCTCAAGCAGAATACTCCTCAAAAAAATATATGCTATGATAGGTATAATCGGTAGTATTTCCTAACCGGGTATGTGTTAGTTTTCTCCTAAGCTTGTCGTAGGTGTATCGTATTGGATTGTTTTACCATCGGAGTACGGTAAACTTTTGGAGCGTCCGGTCTGGATCTGTCAATATAACCGTCCCCGCGACACCCGTAAAACACTACTCATTATAGGCCTGTGTTTCATATTAGAGTTGAATATTATTCCATTCCTCGTAACCTTTTTCAGTTAATTTAAACCAGTAATCTCTAATTATAAGGCTATCAGCATTGACGATATCAATTATACTACTATTAGGAGGGTATTTTATTTTAATTACTGATTCATTTAGGAGTTCAAGTATTGTTTCTCTTAAAGCTTCATCTGTATGCGATACTCTATAGTATTTTAAGTAATTCTTAATTTGAACTATGCTTTCTGAATCATCAACTAATGCATCAAGTATACTCTGACGCAAATTCATTTGTTTTTCCAATTAATATTCTCCCTTTATTACTACTGTTTTGGATAAGGGCGATAGTGTTGATCAATAATCTCACCATTACGATTTTTCAAAGTATGTTTCCATAATTATGACCATTCCTTTCTGCGAAAGGCACAAAACGGAATGAAACCGTCGGCCCTCACGCGAAGTTTGTTGTACAATATCAGCGAGGATGCCGGCACACTACAGAGCACGTGGAGGGGAGTGGGCCCAGCGTTTCGCTGACCGAATAATTATGTGTGCCGGCCGCTCAGTGAAGCACAAATAAGTGGGACATTGAGCCCGTAAACTTATCTTTGTAAAGACGCTACTCGTTTTTTGTGTGAGCGGTCAGTCCCTGTCGGTATCCTCGTATTCTTTTACGAGGAGGTCGAATATGGCACTCAAAATCGTTTATCCAGTCTGCTGTGGCATCGACGTCCACAAGTCCTTCGTCGTAGCTTGTATCGCGGCAACCGACGACAAGGGCGTTACGACTTACCAACGGCGCCGGTTCTCTACTTTCACCGGTGACCTCCGCCTGCTTGCCCAATGGCTTGCGGAGCACGGATGCCGGGATGTTTGTATGGAGTCTACGGGCAAATACTGGATACCCGTCTACAACATGCTCGAATCCACCTGTAAGGTGGTTCTCGCTCATCCCAAATACGTCAAAGCCATCCGCGGCAAGAAAACCGACACCAAAGATGCCAAATGGATCGCCGATATCTTCAAGCACGATTTGGTCTCCGGCAGCTTTATCCCACCCTTTGCCATCCGGCAACTCCGCGACTTCATGCGCTACCGTGTCAAGTTGACTAGCTTCTCTGTCGGAGAGAAGAACCGCGCTCAAAATTGCCTTACCGTTTCCAATATCAAATTGGATGATGTCTTTTCTGATGTTTTTGGTAAAAGTGCTTCCGCTATTACTGAACAGTTGCTTGCGCATCCCGATGGGGACTTTGACGTTGCTCCGTTTATTCATCGTCGCTGCAAAGCATCACCGGACAAGGTCCAAGCTGCTGTTGACGGCTTGATGTGCTCCGAGCAGGCTGAAAAGCTAAAGATTATCCATTCCCACATGGATAGTCTTTAGCTCTGCAAGGCCAATCTTGAATCTGCCATCCTCTCCCTTGCCGAGCAGTTTCGTTCTCAATTTGAGCTGGTCATGACCGTACCGGGTATCCAACTGTTTTCCTCCATCGCTATTATTTCGGAAATCGGCGTGGATATGTCCGTGTTCCCTACGGCCAAGCACCTTTGCTCTTGGGCGGGACTTACACCGCAAAACAACGAGAGTGCCGGCAAGAAAAAGACTACCCGTATCAGCCGTGCCGGAGCTTACATCAAGCCGCTTTTGGTTCAGTGCGCTCTTACCGTCTGCAATTCAGACAAGCACCCTGAAATCAAAAGTCGTTATCTTGCGCTCAAAAAGCGTCGTGGGCACAAGAAAGCCATCATTGCCATTTGCAGGATGTTGTTGACCGCGATCTACGCCATCCTCAAAAATTCCGAAGCCTACAACCCCAATCTCTATAGAAAGGTGGTGTCCATTCCTGCTACCCGGGCTTTTACCGTTGAGCAGGCCGTCGCTTTTGTTCGACGTCACGGCTTTCTGGTCGTAGATTCCGATGGCGTTATCGCTTCTTAGTCCGATTATATTTTCTTTTTCAATGTACCGTAATTGGATTACGGCACTTTTTTGCGCCCATTATCCGCTTCCGTTAGGTGTTCGTTTCAAACTTTTTCCCCCGTATACTTATTGGTGAATTCTTCTTCGATACTTTCACCACCTCTATTTCTTAACCCTGTTGCAGGTTCACTGGAATATCCTGTCTCTTCCCAGTTTTCAGGGTTATTCTCATATCTTTGAGTTTATTCCTAAATACTTCCTCTTCAGCCCAATAGCGGTCCCAAGCTTCCTTGGCTTCATTTGCAAGCTCCACAGTAGCTGCCACAGCCGCTGCGCCAACAGCTGCCGCAGCAGCAGTTGCTTCTGGAGCTGCCACTAAACCAACACATACGACAACTCGCCCTGAGGGATCAACATACAGCACCGGGTTATTCCCACAGTAAACATACCTATTCTGCGACAGCGGGTCGTTAAGATTCCCGTTGAACGTATCTTGACTTAAGAACCTGCCGGTTATCGGGTCATAGTATCTTGCACGTAAGTAAATCAGACCGTTTGCATCGTAAGGCTCCCCGGCGAAACGGAACGGGTTGTAAACACTCTCCGAAACCGAACGCGGACTACCGAAAGCATCGTATGTGTAACGGTTGAGGGGGTTGCCGTAAACATCGGTTATTACCGAAATGCTGCCTAGCCCATCCTGGTGGTAATATGCGATACCTGCGGGGTCAATCCTGCTCAGAAGCCTGCCAGCGTAGGTATAATTATTTGTATTTCCCGTATCATCCTTTTCTACGAGCAGGCGCGGTATTCCTGTGTTGATATCGTAAATATAACTATATTCGTCTGAGCCGTAGACTGAACCTGATACGCTCTGACTGAGACGGTTACCGTCGCCGTCGTAGGTGTACTGGATGGTTCGGGTTCCGTCGGAGAAGTTGATCAGCCGGTTTTCGTAGTCGTAATTATAACTGCAATTGTTGTAGGTGGCATCACTGACTGATGTCAGGTTGCCGTTAAGGTCGTAACCATAGGTATTGGCACCTGCTTGGATCAGGCGGTTGGCGTTATCATAGGTATAGGTAACACCGTTCGCGCTTGTTCTGTTGCCTGCCGGATCGTATGTGTAATTCACTGTCTGGTCGTCGGGATATTCTACCCTGGTTAGTTGATAAAGATCTTCATAGGTGTATTGGGTGGTGTTGCCTTGTTCGTCGGTCACGCTCAGCCTGTTACCCACGTTGTCCAGTGTATAGGCCGCCCTGGCGATGGCGCTCTGACCGTAAACGTGCTCCAGCACTGTCAGGCGACCGCTAAGGTCGTAACCGTAGTTTACCATTATGCCATTGGGCAGATTTCCTGAAGCCTGTTGCCTGCTTCGTCGTAGGATATGCTTGCCGAATAGACCGAGTCGGATACCGATACGGGCAGGTTCAGGCTGTTATATGTGTAGCTTACCCGCAGGCCGCCGGGGTAGGTTAACGCTGTTATATTTCCGGCCTGGTCGTATTCGTAGTCTACGGAGTATACG
>NZ_MVQM01000169.1:0-48178 GCF_002067195.1 Pelotomaculum sp. PtaB.Bin117
AAGTAGGAGGAATTCAATAACGATGGTTCAAGCAAAGCCTTGTGCCATCTGCCTCGGCGAATGCCGAGAGGCTATCTAATTTATCAGTAGGTTATTTTAGAATCGGATACTGGGATGAATCAAAGAACAGTTGGATTGAGCTGCCCTCTCAGATATTCTGGAACGGCAGTGATGGAGTGGTTGAAGCTGAAACCAACAGGGGAGCGGGAAGATACGCGTTGCTATGGTCATATAAAGGAGACACGCAGTTAAGCTCATTAAAAGGCGAAGAAATTCGTATCATGATTGACTTTACAACTATCCAGCCCGAAGTTCCTCCATTCACCAAAAATGACCGAACCATGGTGCCGTTACGAGTTATCGCGGAAAGCATGGGTGCCCATGTAAATTGGAGTTCCTCTGAAAATCGTATCGACATAGTAAGTCACGAAACAGTCTCATTATGGATAGGCAAAACTGAAGCGACAAAGGATAAACAACCGCTATTCATTGATGTGGCGCCAGAAATTGTAGACGGAAGAACTTTTGTACCCCTGCGATTTGTGGCAGAAGCGCTTGGTGCCAAGGTAACCTGGGATGAACGAACAAAAACAGTGAGCATACTTAGCTAATTAACAAATTATAAAAAGCAGCATATAAAATTGCTGAACAACGTCTAAGCGTCCTCAAAGATGGATGCGTAGGCGCTTTTTTTATAAAAATTGGTCTGCTCGGCAATGTTCTTAATAACTAGTTATGCTGCTGAACAACAAAAAAAAACGAGCTGTGAATAAGCTCGCGAAATGCTATTTATATTATCTTCAGGTTAATCTTTAGGCGGTCTTCTTCCCCGCAAAGTACAACCCGATCCCCCTGACAATCGCTTCAGCCGCTTTGCTGCGGAAACTATCGGTAAGCATCAATTTTTCTTCAGCCGGATTGGAGATAAAAGCTACTTCCGCCAGAATGGCCGGCATGTAAGAGGTACGCAAAACCGCAAAATTGGCGCTTCTGATGCCAACATCCCGCAGGCCCAGGGCTTTGACCAGTTCAGCCTGGACGCAGCGCGCCAGCCTGTTGCTCTCCTGAATCCTGGCGGCATCCTCGGAATTGCCGGAGCCGCTGTAAATATAGGTGGTGGTACCGCCAATTGACCTGTTTTCGTTGGCGTTCATATGAATGCTGACAAAAACGTCAGATTTGGCGTAGTTTGCCTTGTCTGTGCGCTCATAAAGGCCGACATCGGTGTCTCCTGACCTCGCCATGACAACCTTGGCTCCCTGCGCCTTCAGGATCCTGGCAACCCGGTTGGCAATATCCAGGTTTACTTCCTTCTCCTTGGTTCCGCCCGCGCCAATGGCGCCAGGGTCGCTTCCCCCGTGGCCGGGGTCAATGGTTATGATTTTGCCCCGGTAAGACCCGCTCACGTCGGGAATGTACGTTTCAACCGTCAAAGTTTTCTGATCGGCGGACAGTGTAGTCAGGTACTGGGCGCCACCCTTCAATTCAATAACCAGCCTGGTAATATCCGGGTTCTTTTGAAAATATCCCACCCGCACCTGGCTAACGGATTTAGTGTCGACTTTTGTGCTTGGCGGCAGGTTGCCGGGTGCAACCCCTTGCAAATCCACAACCAGCCTGTCCGGGTTATTCAAAGTAAGGGAAGAGTAAGTAAACGGCGCGCCGGCTTTCAAAGCAACCCTCGTTTTGCCGCCGGTATTAGTGACATTTAGAGAAAGCGCCTTGTTGCCGGACTGGTTGTCCACTTTCCCGCTGTTGTCTTCCGGCGTTTTACCGCCCGTATCCTGCTCCACCGGAGACGGCGCCTGTTCAGCCGGCGCGGCAAGAAGACTGATCAGCCAGCCGGCCACCCAGCCAGTTGAGCCGTCTGCCAGCTTGACATGGTACCAGTCACTCGACTGTCCCAGGACTGAAAGGGTATTCCCCTGGTTAACCTGTGCGATAACCCCGTTGCCGGTACCCGGACCGCTGCGGATGTTCACCGCATTGCCGTTTACCACGGCGGTTTTCCCCCCGGAAGTCTCCCCGGAACGGGAAGGCTCGGGCGTTGTTCCGGCCGCTTCCAGGGCGACCAGCCAGCCGGCCACCCAGCCGGTTAAGCCGTTACCGATTTTTACTTGGTACCAGTCACCGGACTTTCCCAACACTGTCAGGCGGTCAGCCAATCCCACCTGCGCAGACACATTATTGTCCGTCCCCGGACCGGTGCGAATATTGGCGACATCTACCTGCACAACGGCAATTTCCCCGGCAGCCGCGGAAATATGTGGAAATGACAGAAAGATGCCCAGGAACAGTGTCAGGACTAGTGGAACAAAAAAGATTAGTGATAACCGGTTCTTTTGATGCATTATCGACCCCCCCACGCCAACCGGCGTTAATAGTTAATCAACTGAAATAAAATTTTACATAAATATCCATAATTTCTTTTTAAATTTCCAAAGTAATTATGGACTGCTGCAATAAAAAACCACATAATGTTGAAGTTTGGATCTTTATGTAACTTCAACTCTCATGTGGTTAGACTGGCTATAGCTTCAAATTGTTCCCTGGACAAAGCAGATTATAATGTCATTTTGGAAGAGTTCTTAGTTCTCTTCCATGCCGCCCTCCCCGGTTGTCCGGGACGGACGGCGTCTCCCCGCCGGTTTGCGCGCTTCATATTTCTTTTTTAAATATGGCACGGCAGTGTTTACATAAATCAGGCAGACCAGAAAAGCCGCGGCTAAATCTATCAGCGCCCACAAGTCGGTATACAAAACGGCCAACGCCAGCGGCGCGAAGACCACAACAGTCAAAACCGGGATGACCAATCCGCCCTTGATCTTATAGGGGCGCGGGCTGTCCGGCATTCTGCGGCGCAGGTTGATTACCGCAAGGCCCGCCAGGACATATACGATGGACTCCATGGCGGCGGCCAGCTTCAGCAAGACCAGATAACGATGAGTCAGAAGGATTACCCCGGCCACGGTCAAGGATACGAAAAAGAGAGCGACAATGGACACCCAGGGGGTGAAAAAGCGCATGCTCACCCGGCTGAATACCGCGGGCAGCACGTGCTCCCGCGCGGAAGCGTACATGAAACGGGACACGCTGAGCATACCAGCGTTAAAGGTGGTCACGGAGGCCGCCAGGCTGATTGCCACCATCCACGCCGCGCCGGGGCCACCCAGGAGCGTACGGGCAAACACCATGTGGGGTGCCGCTGAAGCCACCAGTACATCTTTCGGCACGGCAACGGTCATGGCCACGGTGAAAACAGCGTAGGTCACACTCAGGAGACCCAGCGCGATCATCATGCCCTTGGAAATTTGCTTAACTTTAGTTACTTCTTCGGCCAGGGGAGTGACCCATTCAAAGCCCACAAACAGGAACACCCCCAGCGCCACCGCGTTAATCAGGCCGGAAGCCCCGCCCGGCGCGAAAGGCGCGTTAAGTTGAAAGTTGCCCTTGTGCAGGGCGAGCAAGCTAATTACCATCAATGAAGCCAGCAGCCCGTATGTAATCACATCCTGGAATACACCAGCTATTTTCAGACCTCTGATATTCATCAAGGTGACCAGGAGGAGCAGCAACACAACCCACATATAGGGCGGCACCGCGGGAAAAACCTCCCCCAACACCCTGGAAAGAACATAGCTTTCCGCTCCGACCACGCCGACAATCACAATAGTCATGTACAATATGGAAACCGTCAACGACACCTGGTCGTTAAAAGCACGGCTGAAATAGAGACGGATGCCGTTGGCCGTAGGCAAAAGGCCGTTCAGCTCGGAAAAACAGGCAGCGGCCAAAAAACAAAGAATCCCGCCGGTCAGGATGGCGATCCAGGCGGTATCTCCCAGTACATAACCAGCCACCTGCACGGCGGCGACAAAAGTCGAGGTGGCCAGGGTCAGGCCGGCGCTGGTGGCAACCACTGTGCGCAGGGTGAGCACCTTTTTCAGCTGCAAGCTATTCACCCCAGATCATCAGGGAAATGAAGTCAAGCCGGATGATGTCGTCTTCCTGGCCGATGATCCGCAAAGTGCCGTTGTTGTAAGGCTCAGTGGGTGTGATGTCGCCGTAAAACATATCGGCCAGGGTTTCACTGTCGGAAATCACCGTCAGGTCGGGATTCTCCAAAGCGCCTTCTTTTATTGAAACCAAGCCGTCTTGCACAATAAATGTGTTCAAGGATTCAATATCGGTTGCTTTGATCACCACCACGCGGTTCCAGTCCCTGTTCATAATTTTTAAGCGTTGGTTGCTGTTGTAATTGTCTTGAAATACTTTAAGACTTTCCGTTATTTCCAAATGCGTCGCCAAAACTATCTTAAACCTCCCCGGCGGCTGCTAAAAGCTAAAGAACCGTCCGTAATGTGCCAGGTTCAGTTCGTTACGTCAAGCGCAGGATGCGCGGCTGAAAGTTCAAATTGCGCAATAGTTCCAGGTAATCTTCCGCGTCGATTCGCTCCAGCGTTTTACCAAGAATAGCCACCATGGCGGCCTCAATAACGTTCGTGCCGAACGAACGACCTTCAAATTCGGGAGTTGTGGTAACCAGGGTGCCTGCTCCTTTCTCGCGCAGGAACTCAATATCGTCGCGGGTGGTAGTGTTAGTCAAGATGGTCTGCCCGCTCATGCCCGCCGGCATAAACCGCCTGATCAGGTGAAAATCCCCGGCGATCACCTCAGCCTCATAATAATAGCCGGCGAATTTTTGTACTTTCGCCTCGTCCTGGCTCTCCTGTTTTTTACCGGTGGGATAAAGCATCTGGAAAGGCATCTTCACCAACTCAGGCAAGGTGCGGTTGGCGATATCCTCAAGCTCCGCCACCGTTTTGACCGGGTAGGGCATACCCATGGTAAAGATCAGGTCGCCGTAAGTCATATCACAGCCCATGTCATAAAGGGCCTCCGCCATGCCGAACCGGTCCAGCGAACTGACCATCAGGACCTTCATGCCTTTTTTGAGCAGGCCGGTATTTTCAGCCAGGATGCGTACCACTTCCCGCTCCAGGGTGTTTTTTAAACCGCTTCCGTCCACCACCGGCGTCACCTTGACCGCTTCCATCAATTTTAGCCCGTCGTGGATGGCGTAGCGCTTTTGCCGGACAAACAGGTAAACGTCAATACCGCCCAAGCCGATGGCGTCCACCTTTCCGTCCAGTTCCCGCAACACTTCCAAAGCCCGGTTAAAGTCGCCGTCCGTGCCCACCCGTGATATTTCAAACCGCTCCCCCAGAAGCTCCACCTGGACCTTGTGGTCACGCTTGGAAGAACCGAGACTGACACTGACCACTTTCTTCAATATTTGCTGCCTCCCATCAAACACCCCTGCAGTACAGATTTCTACACTTTCACTCTTACCATTGTATCCAAAAAAAACTAAAAAAACAAGCGCCGGACCTTATGCCTTGATACCTTGCACTGCCGGGTTAGCAAGAACTCCCCGCCCGCCTGCCCGCCTCCAGCAGCAGCCATGCTCCAGTCACAACAGGCAGGCAAACTATTTCACAAAGCGCAGCAACCCGATCACAAAAGCCAAGAGAGCGGCGATAAACCAAAAAGCATCCGCACGCAGGTTGGCCAGGCCGAAAAACACCCCCATCACCGCGCCGATCACGGCCCCGTAAATCTCAATTTTCTGCAGGCTGTTCATTGTCACCCGCTGGAACATGTCCACCAGTTCATGGGTGGAATAGCTTTCAATTCTTGCCCTGACTATGGTTTTCAAATCCAATTCCTCTAGAAAAGATGGAATTTTATTCTTCATGTAAGTGGTGATCATTCCCGCCGACATCACTTCGACTTTTTCCAGCGTTTCCGGAGAAAAACGATCCCGCAGGCGGCCTACCGGGTAATTCGCGACCTCATCCACCAGCGAGCGGGCCGCCAAGCGCAAGAAGCGCACCGTCACATGCTGGCGGAGCAGGTCAAGGCCATAACGCGCCAGTGACGTTTCCACTTTTCCCGGAGCAGTGCCGCCGTAGCGCCCGCATAATTCTGCCACCGTATACCCGGCCATGGCGCGATAACGGCCGAGAAGAAACTCACCCAGCCAAGCCTGCGCGCCCGCCCCGGCCAGCCACCCGCTCAAACGCCCGGCCAGCCAGTCGCTTGCCTGCGCCAGCTGCTCCGCATCAAGTCCACTGGCCAGTTCACCAACCGGCCGGTCCCAAATAGCGTCCGCCTGTTCCCGGATATACTGCTCCAGCCACTTTCTCATTTCCGGTGAGGATAAGAACTCGCCCAGGCGGGGAAACATATCATTGCGCACAAAGTCCTTCACTTCCGTCTGGTATTCGCTGAAAAACTGGAACAAGCCAATACTGAGACGCGCCATCGGGTCTTTTCTTTTGAGCTGCTCCATGATGTCCAGGATTACCGCGGTCAAACGCTCCAGCACTTCTTCGCTATTCTGCAGGCGCATGATCAATTCCGGGAGCACCTGCGCCAGCCGGGCCGGCCATTCGGCTACTTCATCCCGCAACGGCTGCGGCAGCACATCCCGCAGGGGCACAGCCTGCCCGCAAAGCGCGCCGTGCGCCTGTCCGATCAGGCGCAAAGCCGCGCCCCTAAAATCCGGTCCGGACACGTATACCGCCACATCCTCCAGAAAGCGCCGCAAAGCAGCCTCGGCCCGCTCTTCCGGCCATAGTTCGCCCATTTTCTTTTGCCACAAGCGCTTCAACTGGCGGTGCAAAAAGTCCCTGAGCCAATCTTCAACGCCAGGGTCGGTCAGGTATTTCACCGTCCACCGGACCAACGCCTCTTTCGCCCGCGTTTTCAATTCCTCTTTCAAGCCGGCGGCCGACGGAGGAAACATTGATTCGACTGAAGGATATTCATTGCCGGCCACCGACGCCATCAGATCATGCATGGTGGACTGCACCCGGCGCTCCAGCGCCTGCTCCCGCACCAGATAGTCGAATAAAGCCTGCGGGGTGAGCAGTTCACTAGACACTACGCCGCTGACCGCCTCGGCAATGCGCGCCTGCTGGGCCGGGATAACCCCTTGCCAAATCCTGACACGCCCGATCCGCCAGGGCTTGAGCGGCCGGAAAAACATAAAGACAGCCAGCGAAGCGCCCACCCAGCCGTGCAGGGTGGACAAAATGATATTTTTCAGAAGCACCAGCAGCATGTCCACGATAACGTTACCGCCTGATTGTCGTCAGTTTCAATTTTTTTGATTGTAACATTTTATTACAAATATGTGAAGGAACATTGTGCTATACTTATTATTCTATCTTATTATTCTATCTTAAAGATAAGAATCAACCTGGCTCTCAATAATAGACAATTCCTGTTCATTAAGTTCACGCCCGAGCAGGGCTCTTAACGCCTTAATGGACGCGCCGATGGCTATTCGCCGAACGTCTCTGTCCTCCTGCTTTAGTGGAGGCTTGACGCCTGCCGCGAACCTCGCGGACGGAAGTCCGGGGCTCATCCTGCCCGCCATCTCGTCCAGCAACGCTTCGTTTTCCTTGACCCGCTCATCGTATCCGAACTGAAGATTATTCGTTTCATCTGATTGCGGCATGCTTTTGATGATTTTCTCCTTATCCTGCCTTTTCTTTTTTAATTCTTCTTTTTTAGCGCAATGCTTAGCATACTCCTTCGCTATCGTTTCTTCAACTTCAATCAGCTCAGCCAGATGAGCTTCCAGAAAAATTGATTTCTCCGGCGCGTGAATTTTAGAAATCTCAATTAAGTCATGCTGGTTTGCGATTAGAGCCTGAAGCGCCGGGAAAACTTTTACCGGCAGTTTTGCCAGATCCCTGTCATACTCGTAGCCGGAAGCTGTTAAGGTGAATTCTTTCTTACCCTGTTTCGCCATAATTAACACATCCCTTGATAAATTAAAAAGTCGATAAATGTCATTAATATTTTATTACAATTAATTGGCAAAATAAAGCTCGGTAATAGCCCAAGAATTTATTAACCCTTCTGAAACGTAAAAATCAATGCTTTCAGAAGGGTTGATATAATTACAAGAGCCGCCATGATTATCTTTGCCGGGGGCCATTATTATCAGGTTTTTTCCCCATGTTCTGCAGCATGTTGTCAGCTTGTTCCTGGGTCATCTTGCCGTCTGCCACCGCCTGAGCTATCTCGGCTTTCCTTTTCTCAAGCATCTTTTCATTAAATTGTTCCATTGTCATACCATGTTCAGTAACAATTTGCTCCATTGTTTTACCTGACTGCATCTCCGCATCAAGTTTGTCGGCCGTCATGTCCAACAGGCTTGCCGCGTCGTTGAGGTTAAAACCCGTCCTTTCAGGTCTTTCCCCGTTAAAGTAACCATTTATCGGACTATCTGGCGGACCATCCGGGGGATCATACCCGCCGCCGGCTTCTCCGTCCGCCGGGGAGGGGAGTATGTCAGCCTGCTTTTGGCCGGCGCAACCTGCCGCAACCCCGGCAAGAATAATCATGACTAGAACGACAACACCAAGACGCGATTTGATTAGCTTCATGAAAGCCACCCTCCTTCAAAATTTAATAAACATAATACGCCATTAGTTTATGTTACTATCATAATGTTACCGTTTTATGTCATCTTCTTATTTTTTTTATTCATCCTGTGGGAATTCATCATAAAACGTCAAGTACTAAGGCGTTCGTAAACTTAAAAATCCAGGCTATCCGGGCCTGGATTTTTATCTCCGCATGCTTCCGTTTTATTCCTCATTAAACGGCCTTTAATCACTAAATCAGATCATCATCATCCACGTCATATTCAAAATTGTCAAGCGAATATGAGTCTTCATCATAGAAGTAAATAGTAACAGTATCAAGGCTGATATCCGCGTCTTCATCAAATGTTTCGGCAATGTCCTTACAAATATCCTTCACTTTACTGTTAATAGTACTGCTGGTTAAGTCTTCCCACTCCGTGGCAGCATCGTCATCGACCGCCTCGAGTTTTACGGTAACATTGTCGTCATCCTCATCATAATTAACACTAGTTACGGTAAATTCTATGCTGCTCACATAATAGCTGTCGCCTTTCAAGTCATCTTCCACATCCTCCGCGTCGGTGTCAGAGCGATAGTCTTCATCCCCAAAATCCACTTCGAGACTGTCGTCCCCGTCTTTATAAAATTCCACTAACACATCATCACTGTCGATATCTATAATTTCTCCGTCAACCACTGTATAATCAGATAATCCATCCTGTATGCTCCCCACCAGGTCTTCAATCCAGTCCTCAATATCACTGTCGTCCAAGTATTCCCACTCGTCCGCATAGTCATTAAGGTCAACCTCAATATTCACGTCAACATCGTCTTCATCGCCGTCAAGGCTGATGTCCTCAATTTTCACATCTTCCAAATAATCATAATCAGAAATCAATTCATCTTCCAGGCTGCCGATGTCATCATTTGATTCAAGAGAGGCTATCTTATCATTTAAACTCTGAATTTCACTATCCTTTTGCGATATTTGAAGTTTTAGATTTTGAATTTCCAAGTCCTTTTCAGCCAATGAATTTATATCAGTTGTTGTGTTACCAGATATTTTAACAGCTTTAGCTTCACCGATCCACTCGACATTCAGGTTTAAAGCTTCCGCCAGCGCTCTGACAGGAAGGAATGTCCTGCTGTCGTAGATAAAAGGCTCCTCGTTCGCCTGCACACTGACAGCATTGCCGTTAACATAAATCACGATATCCTGATAATCAACATTGATTGGCGCCTTGGCAACGGTAGCTTCCGCAGTCATGGCCGTCATCATCATTATAGCCAGCGACAGCAACACGGTTATAATTCTTTTCTTCATAATCACAACTCCCCCATAGCTTTGATAAATCGCTCAATTATGCAAAGTTATTCAAAAATCAAGATATTACTTGATTACTTATCGCGTGTAACCACCACCCAACATTCAGCCTATTAAACACGGGAACCATTTTTTTTGCGCTCCCTCCTTTGAAACCCAATTTGGGGAATTTCAGGCGTTATATTAATTCTATATTAATAAAGACAAATATCTTCTGAAAAATAGCTGAAATTTTGCTGAAAACAGCTGCCGCCCAAACATATTGATGCAACTGGATTCAGGTTTATTTCCGTTGCCCAGGGCATGTCCCGGCAAAGTTCCTTTAAGCATAATATTGTGGATTTCTACATCTTATTCCATTTATCCTGCCACCGGCAGACATTAAGACAAGCTCCCGGCAAAATCCACTTGAATTACATTCACTTATACTTTCGTTATACCTAAGCAAACGATTTCCTCACCCTCAATTTTTTTGCAACTCCTGCTACCGCATATAATCCATTGTATCACCATCAATTTTATGTTTATTATAAATATAAAACCCCGGTAAACCCGGAAGCCTAAGAAGTTTTTAGATTGGTAGAAATGTTCGCTAATTCATCGTATATGTTTTCTCTGGTTCCCATTAGGGCAATAATTATTAATCTACCTTCTTCGTCTATATAATAAATAACCCTATATTCTACACCCCTAAATTTATTATGTTGAGAGCGGAGTTCCTTAAAGAGGCCAAATAGCTCCTTATTTTTGTACGGGTCCTCCGCAATTTCAGAGATTCTATTATACATAAAATCCCTTAAAGCAGGTTCCATCTTTTTCAAGTCCCTGACTGCACCTTTGGATAGCCGGATTTCATAATTTTTCTTCATTTTCTATACTCCTTATGGCATCCTCCAAAGAAACAGTTTCCTCTTGAAGCCGTTCCTCTATAAACTTGTCAAAAGCTTTATTTAAAACATCCTTTCGTTCAAGAAGTTTGGCTTTAAGTTCTTTTCCTTTATAACCCAAATCCATTAAATCTTTTAAAAGCAAATCTTCCATTTCGTCAGCAATAGTAACTTCCTTAACCTTCAAATCCTCGCCGTCCAGGTAAAATTTAAGTTTCGTACCTTCTTTCCAATTGAACTTGTCCCTAATTTCTTTCGGAACTGTTACCTGCCCTTTTGATGTTAAAGTTGTATACATTAAGATAACCTCCTACGGTAATACGGTAATACCTTAAGTGTATCCTACCATAAAAAATTCAATGTGAAAATACCTTTATAGATGAGTTATGATGAACTGCCCGAGACGGTACTAGATAAATGCGCGAGGCGGTTGCAAAGTGAAGTAGAAACAGAGGACGAGAGGGCGATCTTGTATATAGCACTTGCGGCTTTATCTTCATTGAGGTTCCCAAAGGATTTAATTTTAAAAGTGCTGGAGGTGAGTAGATTGGAAAATCTGCCTCTATTCGATGGCATTCGTGAAGAGTGGAAAGCCCAGAGGTCGTGATGAAGGGATAATAGAGGCCATCATCGAAGCCCTTGAAGAGAAAACCGAGCAGCATCCTATTGGACTAAAATAAAGGCTATCTGTAGTCAAAGACGGAGGTCTACTGAGAAAAATTCTGCGTCAGGCGGTTAAGGCTAAAACTATCAAAGAATTTGAACTTGCTTTCGAAGAACTAATAACAAATAAAATTAATAACTCAACTTTCGCTGGTGAATAACTGACCTAAAGTCTTGTTATTTCTGGCTTTTCCGAAGAAAACAAACAAAAACACCCCTAACTTTTGGTAAAATAGAATTGACCAAAAACCACTCCACCAAAAGGAAAGGGATGTTTTATGCAATCTATTTTACCAGAACAATATGAAGTTGAAAAACAGTTTAACTCCCGGGTGAATAATTTTTTATCGAAGTACAAAATTGGGAAAATATTGAAAAACTCAAACTTCTGTAAACAAAAGGGGATTAGCTGCTTTATCATCTTCAAGTTCATTTTTCTGCTTGTCTTTACCGGAAAGAATCTTTACCGGACTTTACAATCCGGGGTTGATCGTGGAAAGCCGGAAAAGGACGCTGTTTACCGGTTTTTGAATTCGTTCCGGTATAATTGGCGAAAATTTTTACTCATTCTCTGTTCAACTATCATTAAGGAAACCATTGGTCCGCTGACCTCCAACAGCAGGAAGAATGTCCTTATTCTCGATGACTCTCTGTACAGCCGAAACAGAAGCAAGGCTGTCGAATTGCTGGCCAGGGTAAAGGATCATGTTGAAAACAGATATGTCCGTGGATTTCGGATGCTCACCCTGGGTTGGTCAGACGGTAATACTTTTCTGCCGGTTGCTTTTTCACTGCTCAGTTCCAAAGAGGAACGCAACCGGCTCTGTGGGATTGACCCACGGATTGATAAGCGTACTACCGGCTATAAAAGAAGGATGGAAAGCATTAAAAAATCTACCGAGGTAATGTTTGACCTCTTACGCCAGGCCCAAGAACATGGTGTCCAAGCAAGATACCTTCTTTTCGATAGCTGGTTTGCCTTTCCATCCATCATCTGTAAGGTTCGTGAATATCGCCTTCATGTAATATGCATGCTTAAATCAATGAAAAAGGTTCATTACATCTACAAAGGGGAAAAGCTTACCCTTGACGCCATCTACAGGGAACTTCTTAAAAAGCCTGGTAAAGCTAAGGTTTTAGCGAATGCCATCGTTCAAATCGGCAAGGACTCAGAGGGTAACCCTGTGCCGGCACGGATTTTATTCGTCCGGGACAGGAATCGGTCGAAAAAATGGTTGGCCTTGCTTACAACTGATTTAGAGTTGACCGATGAAGAGATTATCCGGACTTATGGAAAACGCTGGGACATTGAGGTGTTTTTCAAAACCACCAAATCCTTTTTGAACCTTGCCAAGGAGTTCCAGGGAAGATCTTATGACTCAATGGTTGCCCATACCACGATAGTTTTCTGTCGTTATATCATGTTGGCCCTGGAAAGCCGGGAAGGTAAAGATCCAAGAACCCTTGGCCGTTTATTTTATTTATGCTGTGACGAGCTTCAGGATATAAGCTTCTACGAAGCATTTCAACTGATATTAACGATGCTTAAAAATACCTTGCGGAAGTACCTTGCAATAACGGATTCTGCTTTACAGGAGCTTATCAACAATTTTATTTCCTGTCTACCCGCATTTTTAAAGGGACGGCTTCAACTTTCGTCCTGAGAAAGTTGAGTTAATCAACTAGAAAACTAAAGACTTCTTAGGCCTCCGGGTTTACCGGGGGATTTTATTTTATAATCAACATAAAAATTGATGGTGATACAATGGATTATATATTTGATTGCTGATAACTAACTGGATTTTTTTCGTGCAAGTCGCTCATCTTCCTTTTTTCGGCTAGCCCTAAAGAAATACCTAAATTCAGACGGTGTGTGCCCCTGTTAATCAGCGTGGCGGTTGACTAAAGCGACCACGCCGTTCCATTTGCTCTTTTTACTTTCTTTTATATTGAATAAATTCCAAGAAATTAATGTAAACAAGTTAATTTATAGATTGTTTCATCCGATATTAATAAAAGATACAATTATATGATTAGGTGAGAAAAATATTTAATGAAAACAAACAAAAAGAACAATATGTTCTATTAATTGGTGCTATAACTATCTGGTTTGCTTTGAGGTTCGTTGACTTTTACAACAAAACAAATCCTGAGAGCAGTGTAATATTTATAGCTCTAATAGTATTAGGTTTAGTAGTTTGTTGTTTAATTTTTCTATTAATAACTGCGTATATATTTATGACCGGTTTAACATTATATGAAAACCATAATAACAGTTTAATATACAATATAACATTGCGACGCAATAAGATTTTTAAAGGGATAGTTATTACTTTTATTGTTTGTTCATATACTATTGTTATTTTGTTTGGAAATGAATTATTAAGTATTATTGACAATAAAACATTATTTTGTTTTCTTGAAGTCATATTCATCTTACTAATATTATGCTCTTTACTTTATATTTCAGGAGACAATATAAAAGGAGCCATAAAACGGTTAGCAATCAAAGATTTACGAAATTTATTTAAAATATATACTATAAGTACTGCAATTTCATTGATAGTCGTAACAATTACAACAATAATTACTATTCTATATTTCTTTTTAGGCAATTATAGTAACACAAAATATCTTATAGATGTAAATGATAATTATATTAATATTACTGAAGAAAATAGATCATTTTCTACTTTTGATTCAATAGTGATTACTACAAGTCCTGAGGATGAAAAAATAATTAGCAAAAATCTATTTAAAGTAATTCAATCAAAAGCTGAAATAGTACCATTACCTCCAAATAAAAACAATAAATTTGAATATAGAATTGAAAAAAATGACTCTATACCTCGTGGAAAATTATGTATAATATATAAGGTTCCTTCTTTTAAAGGGCCTCCACGTCTTATTCGCATTGATACCGGAATAGATATTAAGTAATAAGAGTAAGCTTTCTCGGGTCTAGCGGCCTGTCTGAATATCAACCTGATAGCAGGATAAATGGAATAAAATGTAGAAATATATAACATTATGATCAAAATATAAACCATATAACGCAAACAAATATATCTCTTTCCACCGTCGCCATAAGATTGGTTACCAAAAGAACACATTGTTTATTTCATCAGCGACCTTTTGATAATCTAGACCTTTCAATTATCCATAAAGAATACGAAAAAGAAACACGTGGCCAGCCCCTTCCATCCAGCATTAATGACCAAGATTCTGTTTTATGCGTACTCAAGAGGCATATTCTCATCAAGGAAAATTGCTTCACGACTTTATGAGGGATTGGCATTCATCGTTTTGGCCGGTGGAAATAAACCAGACTTCAGGACTATCAACGAATTTAGGCGGCGACACATAAAAACCTTGCCCAATATATTTGTACAGATCCTCAAGATCTGTGAAAAATCCGGGTTAATTGGCTTAAAGCATGCTTCTTTAGACGGCACAAAAATCAATGCCAACACTTCCAAACACGCCGCCATGAGCTATGGTCGTATGAAAACCGAAGAGCAACGGTTGGAGAAAGAAATTTAAAAACTCCTTGAAAAAGCAAACCGTCTTGATTTAAAAGAAGACCAGCTATATGGCCGGGACCGCTGTGGTGATGAAATTCCTGAAGAATTGACCCATCAGGAAACCAGGTTAAAGAAAATTAAAGAGGCAAAAGCCGCCCTTGAAGCCGAAGCCAAGCTGGCCCAGGAAGAAGACGAAAAGAAAACGGATGACGATAATAATAACGATCCACCAACAACACCGCCCCAGGGCAGGGTCAAATACAAAAAGAAGACCGGAGAACCGGTGGACAAGGCCCAGCGTAATTTACTGATCCCGAGTCAAGGATCATGAAGAACTTTGATAAAGCCTTTGTTCAGGCATATATAACGCCCAGGCTGTAGTTGATGCCAAGAGAGCCAGATCATTTTAGCAGTGGATGTAACCAACCAGGCAACCGACGTCCAACACCTCCCGATGCTGGTAGAAAGAATTAAAGAAAACATAGGACAGTATCCCAAAGAACTATCAGCCGATGCCGGGTATTTTAGTAAAACCAACCATAAGTTTCTAGAAAGTAAAATAGACGCATACATTCCGGCAGAGAGAATCAAACACAACCAGAAACCTGAACCTGCACCAAAAGGTAGGATTCCGGTAGATTTACCGTTGCCCGATCTCATGAAACGAAAATTGAGGACCAAAGCCGGATGGGCTAAGTATGCCCTACGAAAACAGGTAGTTAAGCCTGTCTTCGGTCAGATTAAAGGGGTTCAGGGTTTTCGCAGATTCTCACTTCGCGGACTGGAATTAGTCCGCGGGGAATGGCTGCTACTTTGTCTTACGCATAATATTTTGAAACTGTTTAGAAACAAAGATAGTGGTGTCTTACTTATGCTGCTTCCTGTAGTAACGGTCTTTTGATGTCGTTCATCATCTTATCTGGGTCATATGCGATACCTTTGGTCAACAAGGCGAAAAATACCCTGATTAACTTACAGCTTAGCAGTACCAACGATTGTTTCTTCTTTAGTGGATTTTGGCTCCTGGTCGTATAGTAGCTGTGCAGTTCCTGAAAACCTTTGTTATTGGCTACCAGCGGCATGATTGCCTGGAACAGCAGTGATCTTAACCGTCGCCGTCCTCGCTTGCTGATACTGCTCTTATCTTTGTGTTTTCCTGAGCTGTTTTCCTTTATTCGGCCAGTATGCCATGGCCGGGGTATTTTGCCACAATCGCCGCGATAAGAATTCGTTCTATTAATAGATCATGTTCAGTAACAAGATCCATCTGGGATGTCTTTTCTTTGACTTCAATGACGGAATGCAGGCGTTCCTGCTTTAATTTGCACCCTGCGGACCGGGTTAAATCATAAGCAAAATCATACATTTCTCTTTCTTGCTCATTCATCTAATCATACCCCCTCCTTCAAGGACAGTAATCCAGCCACTATTTCAGGCAAACTCATAAACGCTTCTAGAACATTTTCAACATGTCTGACATAATCCATAAAATTCATCTCACACATTTTTACCGGCCTCGGTCAAGAAACTGAGCCCATGTTGCTTAAAACCCAGCTTTGCATAAAACCTGTGCGCCGGAACCCTCTTTTTGCTGCTGGAAAGCATTAGCTTGTAACAATTTTGCTCTTTAGCTTTTTCCATGATAAACAGCATCATTTGGCTGCCGATACCACGCCCTCTGAATTTTGGACTTACGATCACATTCTCCGCCACAGCCAGCTTGGCGCCCTGATGACCCAAGCTATCAATGATGATCAGGCTGCATGTGGCGATAATAGTATTGGCATCTTCCACTACAATGATCTTATAGTACGGATATTCATTGATTTTACGCCATAACGACAGCGCGTCGAATGGAGCAACCTCGTCTTCTTCATCCAAGCCTTTTAAAACCTCTAATATTTCCGGCAGGTCGGCCTCTATCGCCTCTCTGATCAGCATATCTGATCAAACCTCTCATTGTTAAATTTATGGAAATCAGATTGAAAAACCGTGCTTCCGCTAACAAGGGTTTGACGAACCAAGGGATAGTCCTCATGTAAATCAACTATGATTAAATCAGCGTATTTCCCAACATCTATCGTTCCCACCTGACATGCGATGCCTAAAGCTTCGGCCGGGTTTAGTGTCACCAGTTTAACCGCTTCTGTTAGTTTAATTCCTTCCCCGGTGAGGTAAAAAAGCGCCGGCAGCATGGCGCCGGGCAGGTAATCGGAGCAAACAATGTCCGCGGCGTTATTGGCAATGGCGTCAATAGCCCGCATATTATCGCTGTGTGACTTGCCGCGGATGATATTGGGCGCTCCTACACATACATGGATGCCTTTTGCTCTGGCGTAGACGGCGATATCAAGGTTAACGGGAAATTCACTGATGACTCCTTCACATGCAAGCAGTGTATTAATTTTCTCTTTTGTGTCATCATCATGGGACGCCAGTCTAATCCCCTTGTCCCTAGCAAATTTAGCCAGATCAACAAGCCTGGACCAATCGATCATGGCCCGTCGCTCCATGGTTTTGTCTAAAAAAGCATTAATCTCCTTCTCTTTTCTTCCATATGATTGGCTCCTGAAGTCCTTTAGGGCTTCCACATCCTTAAACTGCCCTTGGCCGGGAGAATGGTCCATGTATGACATTAAGTCTATTCTCTTTTCTCTGATCATGCTTTCAAGGATTCTTAGACCATCAAGAAAAGTCAACTCATATCTAAGATGTATTCTGTGATTGATCACTGATCGTGTTTTTCTGAATCTATCTATGCTGCTGATAACGCGCAAAACCATATCTTTATCCCGCACACCCCATTCGTCGCTCAAACAAAGAGAATGATACATGGTAGTGATACCGCTGACGGCCAGCTTTTTTTCCAGTTCGTAGAAGGCCATATGGATAGGAAACAGCGTATTAGGTCTTGGCTGCATTTCTTTTTCAATTGCGTCGCTATGGATATCGATCATGCCCGGCATAACGTAACAACCTCCGGCATCAACTACCGCCATATCCGGCTGGTTATAATCACCGGCAAAACCGCTTTCTCCCACCTCGGCTATTCTGCTGCCTTCAATTAGTATATAGCCCTTGATGACCTGGTTCGGCAAAACGATATTTGCGTTATAGATGCATGTCTTTTTCATTTTCATTTATTTACTCCCCGCGTTTTATAAGTTATATCCCGATTATCGCCAACCGCGGCTCAAGTCCTTTTATGCAATCTCCCTTTCATACGCAAAGAAATCGTCTCCAGGGCAATGGCAAAGGCAAGAATAAGATAGGTAATCAACCCTATTTCCCTTAGATCGAAATAAAATTCGCTGGCCATGAACAAATCAAAACCTATTCCGGCCGCGCCCGCGGCGGCACCCATGGCAACGGCGTTGGCGAAGTTTATTTCAAATCTTAAAAAAGTCCAGGACAGCAGATAGGTGGCAGAGGACGGGATAACCGCCTGAAAAACAATTTGCCACCAATTGGCGCCGCTGGCCGTCAAAGCTTCAAGCACATTTCTGTCCAGGTCCTCAAAAGACTCGGAATATGCCTTAGTCAAATAACTGACGGAATGAAAAGTCATGCCGATTACCGCTGCGGCGCTGCCCAACCCGGCGGCCACGGCAAAAATCAGCACCCATAAGATCGTGGGCACCGCCCGGATAAAAGCGACAAACGCCTTGATCATATTGGTAACTTGTTTGGGAGCTAGATTCTGAGCGGCCAGCAGCCCAAAAAGCAAGGCAATCACGGCGCCAAACAATGTGGTCAAAAATGCCAGCCCGATAGTCACCACAACTTCGTAGAAAGCCTCCCATAAGCTGAAACGGTGCGAATATGGATGCAGAAATATTGTTTTGAAATTGCTGATAGTATCGGCGAACGCTTTCGGCACGTCGATCGACTTATAATCGATTGTGAATAGAGCGTATATTGTCAGTACCGACAAAAACAGCAGGATTATCCGCATCGCAAGAGACGACTTGTTTAGGGGCTTTACGGCGCTTAAATCCATGCCATCATTTATGTGTCCCTTTTCTTTCAATCGCCCCCAACCTTTAATTGATTCTTCAATTTGCGTCACAAGATCACCCTTCTCACGTAATTTGAGATGGATTCAATGACAATAACCGTGAT
This sequence comes from Pelotomaculum sp. PtaB.Bin117, assembly GCF_002067195.1. Classification (NCBI taxonomy): domain Bacteria; kingdom Bacillati; phylum Bacillota; class Clostridia; order Eubacteriales; family Desulfotomaculaceae; genus Pelotomaculum; species Pelotomaculum sp. PtaB.Bin117. The sequence continues at coordinate 18,968 of NZ_MVQM01000169.1, forward strand.
CACCACCAGCAGCACGACCAGGCTCGCGGCATGATAGTCCAGTCTTTTGTAAAACAAGTCAAAAGAGAAGCCGATACCTGTGCCGGTGAGAATTCCCACCAAAGTGGCGTCGCGGATATTGGTGTCAATCATGTATAGCAACCAACTGATCATCTGCGGCATGCTGGAAGGCAAAACAGCTTGAAATATAATGTGAAAATAACTGGCGCCCGCAGCCTGCAAAGCTTCCACCGCGTTATTGCTCACTTCGTCGATCGTTTCCATAAACGCCCTGGCAAGAAACCCGAACGAACCAAAGAACAAGGCCAGGTAACCGGTCAGCGGGCTTTGGCTGAACGCCAGCATCAGGACCATGGCCCATGCCACGAGGGGGATGTTGCGGAAAAGCGAAGCAATACCCCTGCTGATAACGCTAAAAAGACTGTTCATTCTGGTCGTCCGGGATCCGGCCAAGGCCAGGAGGATGGCAAAAACCGCAGCCACCGTGGTGGACGCGATCGACATCAGCACCGTTTCCCACAGTTTAGGCAAAATATCAGCCAACTTCTGCATCGACCCGGCATCAGGGTAAAAATTGGTACACCCCCAGATTAAAGCCTTGGCGATACTGGTAAAGCCTTTCAGCACATCATACTGAGTAATAATGATTGAACCCACCGTCAAAATAGCTAACAGGGTAAAGAAAATTAGACTTTCGTTCCGCCGTTTGGCAAAAATATCAGCTTGCATTTTTCTCTCCCGGCTCAATAATTAAATCTCCTGACTCTGAGCCATAAATATCAGAAATTTGCTCAGCGGAAAGATCCTCGGGCGCGCCGTCAAAAACAACCATCCCTTTGTTTACGCCGATAATTCTGTCCGAATATTTCAAGGCAACATTAAACTGGTGCAAGTTGACGACCAAAGTTATGCCCATCTCTCTGGAAATATTCCTCAGGTGGTCCATGATGATCTTTGAAGCATTAGGATCTAAAGAAGCAATCGGCTCGTCACATAAGATCATTTTCGGGTTTTGCACCAAGGCTCTGGCAATCCCGACACGCTGCTTTTGGCCGCCGCTCAGCTGGTCACACCGCTTGTAAACCTGGTCGGTCAGGCCCAATAACTTGATAATTTCCAATGCCTGTTTTTTTTTCTTCCTCACTGTAGCGGCCTAGAACACCCGCCAGCGTCGATTTGTAGCCAAGCCTGCCGTGCAGAACATTTTCCAGCACAGTTAGCCGGTCCACCAGATTATAATGCTGAAAGATCATGCCGATTTTTGTTCTCAGTTTTCTTAAATCTCTTTTCCTCAGCTTTGAAGCAATAACACCGTCGAAATATATTTCCCCGCCGGACACCTCAATCATCCTGTTAATACAGCGAAGCAATGTTGACTTGCCGGCTCCGGAAGGACCGATGACGGAAACAAACTCCCCCTCCCGGACCTCGAAACTGACCTCGGACAAAGCCGGTGTCGCGTTGTTATAATATTTGGTGACATTTTTTAATTCCAATAATGCCACACTCCAGCCTCCCCGTTTTTTATTCCGCCAGCCTGCGGTAAGACTCCGCCCCTTGCTCTAATCTTATTTGCTCAGATCTCTGATCGGATCAAACCAGGCATCTTCTACTTTCACGAAACGCTGCGGCTGAAAGAAGATTCCTTTACCTCCCTTGGGATAGAAAATCTTTGGATTTTGGGCAACTTCATCGGAGGTAAACGCTTGGGTTAAAGCATCAATGGTTTTCTGACTTAACGCACCGGTATTGACCACGATGGGAGGGTTCAAAACCGGGACCGCCTTGAGCACCACGAATTGCGCGCCCGCCAGCTTGTCAAACGGGGCGGCGGCATCCTTCCTGACCGTGTAGACAGCCCCAGGCGTGTTGTCCTTTCCGGAAGTGAGATCAACATAGCTGACTAGGTCGATATCATCAACCGCCGCGACGTCGGCTTTATCCGTAAGCAAGTTGACCAAAGACAACTGGTGGGATCCGCCAAAGAGCACCTGGCTGAAAAACTTGCCGTTCCCGCCTTCAAGCAAATCTTCCTGCTTCAGATCTTTCCATTTGTCTTGCTTGGAAAAAGTAGCCACAATAGCTGATGAAGGCACTCTGCAGCCGGAAGTCGAGCTGGTGGAAACGAAAGACATTCTTTTCCCCACAATATTATCAATGGAATATGCGCCGCCGGATTTATATTGCTCTTCATTTCCTTTTTTAACCAGGATCCTGCTGTAATACAAGGCATCGTTCAAAGTTCCCGAATCCCCGCTGTTAACCACCAAGGGCAGAACCTTATTGTTTTTGTTGTGCATCTCGATGTATTGCTGCGAGCCCACGTAGGCCAATTGAGCGTTGCCACTGACTAAGGACTCAATGGTAATGGCATAGTCGGTGGTCAATTTGTCATCCACTTTTTTACCCGTCGCTTCTTCAATAACCTTGTCGATCTCAAGCCGGGCCTCCTTAAAATCATCGGACGCGTTATTCGGCAGCCAGGCCATGGTGATGGTATTGGGCTCTATGACAGATGAGGTATTGGATGCGGATGAGCACCCTGCCAACAGGGATGCTATCAGAACAGCCACCAGCGTTAACAAATGAATTTTCTTCACGAAAATACTCCTTTCATTTTGTTAAAAATACTCTCATTTTTTCAACAATAAGAACTGAACCTTAATCCTGACGGTAATAAAGATAATCCCACATCTTATTTTAACGGACGGTTGTTAAGGTCAAATTAATTAATTCAAGGTTTAGGTTAGATTATGTTTAAATCATTGTAGATTTTTGGGTATTATATAAACTAATTTTCCATCACTCATCTCGTATCTACGGTTGCAGAGGTTTGCCATGAATTCAAGATCGTGGAAAATACCCATCATTGTTGTTCCCTCTTTGATCAATTGTTCAATCAGTTCTTTAACTTTCAATTTGGAGGCAAAATCCAAACTCGCGGTCGGTTCGTCCAGAAGCAGCAGCCTGGGGTGCTTGACCATGGCCATGGCAATATTCAGACGTAATTTTTCACCGCCGGAAAAGGTAACCGGGTAACTGTCCCATAATCCGCTGTCCAGTTCAAAGTGCTTCAGCATTTTTTCGGCTTCCCGCTTTGCATAATTTTCTTCATGTCCCATCTCCAAAACCGCCTGTTTGATTAGTCCCCACGCGGTGGTCCGGGGCATGACGTTTAAAAACTGCGATACATAGCCAATCTCATGTTTTCTTAAATAAATGACCTGTCTATCAGATGCTTTCATTAAATTTATTAGCCCGAATTCTTTGGAATTATACCAGATTCCTCCTTCCTGCGGAGCATACGTACGGTAAACACACTTGAGAACAGTTAATTTCCCGCTGCCGCTCTTCCCGGTTATACCGATAAATTCACCTTCTTTTACGGCGATATTAATATCGCGAAGAACTTCGATTTGTTTGCCCAGATTATGTATGGTAAAGGATTTCGATAAATGCTCGACTGCCAGGATCTCTTCCATCAATCAATCACCTGTTTGCTTTAAATTGTTGATGTTCAGTATTCAGGAGTCAGTATTCAGAATACTTCAACTGATAAATTATTTTCTCATTCTGAGTCCTGACTTCTGACTCCGGCTTCTAATAAAAGCTACCTTATAGCGCTTATCACTGAACCGCTGGGGAATAATGCTTATCCACGAATTCACGGATCGGCAAGTAAAAATCATCAAGTCTTTCCCTGATGGTATCATAGGCCCAGTCCCACCACTTGATCGCCTCCAGCTTTTGGACGACATCTGCCGGAAATCTTTGCTTTATTGGTTTGGCCGGCACACCAACAACAATGGTATAGGGCTCTACGTCTTTGGTCACAACCGCACCGGATCCTACTACCGCACCGTTGCCAATCGTCACCCCGGGCATGATGACTGCACCGTGGCCAATCCAGGTATCATTACCGGTAAAGTTTTTTTGCTCCGCCCGCCATTGGAAGAATTTATCATCGTCTGCGGCAGCGAAGCCATACTGCACCAGACGGTAAGTAAAGTGGTGCAAGGTTGGCCTGGCCATCGGATGGTTGGTCGGACCAATGCGGACCATGGCCGCTATGTTGGCAAACTTGCCGATGACCGCGTTTTGGATATAGCAAAACCTGCTGGTATAGGAATAATCACCAAGACTTACATTCTCCAGATAGTTATAAATTCCAACCTCTGTATAATCCCCAAATTCCACGTTGATCAACTGACAGTTCTCATGGATAAACGGTTCCTTACCAAGTCTCTTATTCATCTTCGGCCTCCTAATCGGGATATTCCCCACCCTCATACCTGTATCTTCACGTGTCTTTACAAACCAAGAAAGGTATGGTCCTCTTTCCTTTCATCCCAGCAAGGCTTGGACCAAATGTTGAGTATAATTGTGCTGCGGATCTTCCAGGATTTGATCGGTCAGGCCTTGTTCAATAATCCGGCCGTCCAGCATCACTATTGTCCGATCCGCCAACATACGGATCACGCCCAAATCGTGGGAAACGACGACCACACTGATATCCCGCTCGCGCTGAATTTTTTTGATCAAGTCCAGGACACTGGCCTGCACCGGCAGATCCAGGCCGGTGGTTACTTCATCCAGCAGCAGGAGCGGTGGATTGTTTGATAAGGCTTTGGCGATTTGCACCCGCTGCCGCATGCCTCCCGAGAAATTCTTCGGTACTTCCTTAGCCCGATATACCGGTATATTGACGTGCTCCAGCAGTCCCATCCCGCGAGCTTCCATCCGGCCCACATTCCGGTTGCCGGCGGCAATCAATTTCTCGGCGATATTACCAATCGCTGTAAAATCCATTTTTAAGCCCATAACCGGGTTCTGGTAGACTTTCCCCATGATGTGGTTGCGGATGTACCTTTTCTGCTGGGACGATTCCGCAAAAATATTTGCCTGACCGTTTTTGTAAGCACTGATATAAGCCCCGCCGCCACTGACATCCTGATCAAAATACAGGCACTGCATCAAGGTAGATTTACCGCTGCCGCTTTCCCCGACCACTCCTAATATTTCTCCCGCATGCACCTCAAAGGTGATATCCCGGCACGCATAAACCGTACCGCAGACAGGACAATAGTTTTTAATCAGGCGGTCCCTACGGCTGCTCCTGCAGCTGGCACAACCGTTTCCATATTGTTTGTTTAAAAGGCTGACCGACAAGACGGGTTGTTCAAAATCGCTCATCTCACAATACCTCAGCAAGGCTTTCCGTTTAATCTCTGCATACAAAAGCCGGTATCGTTGCATTGATAAAAGGTTTTTCCCGTCGCATCATCCAGTATTTCATCCAGGTATACTCCCGTTGCGCCGCATTGCCGGCAAGACTTGCCCTGAAAGGATTCCGCCTCGAAAAGGAAATCTTCAAAATCCAGCGATCTCACCCTGGTATACGGGGGCACGGCATAGACTTTCTTTTCACGGCCTGCCCCAAGCAAAATCAAAGCTTTGGCACAATTCATCTTGGGATTATCGAATCTCGGGATGGGGCTGGGGGCCATAACATATCTGTCATGCACCATAACCGGGTGATCCGCGCCTGTCGACATATGGCCGTAGTTCATGATTTGCTCAAACAGCATAAGCCAGGCGCCGCTGTATTCTTTTTCGGCATGCAGCTTTTTCGTCTCGTATTCACTGGGTTCATAATATCTCAATGGTTCCGGCAGCGGCACCTGAAGAACCAGAATCTGACCTTCTTTTAAGGGCGTTTCCGGTATTCGGTGCCGCGATTGGATGATGGTTGCCTCCGTCGTGATGCCGGTAATGGTGATGCCGGTTGTTGCTTTGACCAGCTTTTTGATGTTGACCGCATTAACTGACTCATCAGAGCCCTGATCGATTACTTTCAAAACGTCTTCCTTCCCGATCAGGGAAAGCGTCAACTGCAGACCGCCTGTTCCCCAGCCTCTGGCGATGGGCATCTCGCGGGAAGCGAAGGGGACCTGGTAACCCGGAATGGCAATCGCTTTAAGGGTGGCTCGCCTGATCTCCCTTTTGGAGCCTTCATCAAAAAAAGCGAAATTATAGTTAATTTTCATGGTTTGAACTCCTTATTGTTTTCTCTCATCTTTTTTGACTTGCGGACACTGTCAAGCTCCGACTGGAAAGTCACATAGTGAGGCAATTTCAAGTGGGAGATAAACCCGGCGGATTCAACCGAATCGATATGCAATAGGACAAACTCCTCGTTGTGGGTCGGGTACTCTGCATTACCTGCTTCCAGACAACGGTCGAGGATGCTCATGGCAATGGCTTTGGTTTCATTTTGTCCATAACAGATGCCATAGCCGAGGCCGAATTCAATCGTTTTTAAGCCATTCTCCTTTGGCGCGGGTACCGGAAACAAGGTTTCTACTTCCGTGACTTTAATCTCACCAATAAAATAAGCATCATCGTCCTCTTTTGCTTCATTGAACGGGTTGTCCACATACAAAGGCAAATTTCCGATACGTAATTCTCCGACCGTTGGATGCAGAGCTCCATAACTGCGCAGAGCCGCATACCCCAATGATATAACGGCGCCTGTCTGCCCCCTGGTTAGAATCTGCAGCCTGGCACTGCGGCTGGCCGGAAAACGCACACTATCCCTGGTAACATCGTCCGGTTCACTATCATTGTTTTCACAAGCCGCAATCAGGCCTTCCTCCCGCAAGTAATCGAGCACCTTGGGCAGATTGGCCAAATCGGTACTGTCATTGCCATTTCCATACTCCCTGGAGAAATCATCAAGCCAGTTGATGATTTCTTCTTCGGTTTCTTCACTCAGATCAAAATCTATCAAGCGATGAGTATAATCATAGGCGGCCCCCAGGATCTGCCCGCCGGGAATGTCCTTAAAACTTGCCGATATTCTTCGCTCAACCAGCATGTTTTCCGAGTGAACCGCACGCGTATAATGTTTCCTGGGCAAGGTGGAACGGTACGCCCTCATTAAAAAAACCGCTTCCTCAGGGCTTCCCTCCGCCTGTTTGATCGAGATCGCCGCCAGGGTTTCACTGTAGAGGCTGCTCTCCGACATGACCTGATCGATCAGGCAGCGCATACCGCCTTCAATATTATGAAAATCTAATATTCGGCGCTTTTTTAACCGTTCATACTTTAGTCGTCTGATTGATTCCTCAATGGCGGCTGTTCCGCCCTTTACAGCAACATAGCCCATCTATCCGACCACCTGTTTCACAATTTGCGTTGTTCTTGGAATACACAAAAGATTATGGTCAGAATCTGTAAAGATAATCTCTATTCCCAATGGATATTCAGAGTTTTTTTCAGCCCGTAACCCAACCCAATTGCCTGTTGTCTGTACTTTTATATGGCTTTCCGCGTCTATCCCGGGACCGGCCAAAGCTAAATCCCGCTCATTGCTCAGAGCGTCCGCTTCAACGATAATAGTCGATGATTTATGGGGATCCGTTAAATCTCCAGGACATGCTGCAATAAGCGCTTTTTCTAAGCCGAATGGTCCGGCGTCACGCAAAACGAGAATGAAATCAGCGGTTTGCGCTTCCGCGGCTTTAGCGTATGTTAGCTGGTTTAATAGCTTGGTAATTTCGGCTTCACGTTTAGAAACAACTTTAAATGTTACTTCGGTATCAAACAGCATCTGCACCAGCACCACTGTAGATTTAAAACAGCCAATCTCCAGATCAACCTTGTCCGCCTGAGCTTTAATGTTAGTGATCAGCCCGGGTCTGGACATAGAGTCTACCGTCTTTCTATAAGCTCTTTGCAGATCATGGACCAAATCCAATGCCATGTTTTATCCCTCGCTCATATTAGACATCCATAGTTTGAAAGCTTACTTTCGTCTTTAAGACCTTACTTTTAAAAGATTCATGACTCTGTTTGATTCTGTCTTCTTCAACCAACAAAGCTGTTGTCCAGTCTTTCGTCTCCGGCAGACCGGCGTTATAAGCCGCATCTATAATTGCCAGATAGTAGGCAAGCTCCGGTGCTTGCCCCTTGACGATGCCGATTCCCAAGGACCCGTTGATCAGCACTTTGCATTCTGTAATCAAAACTTCGCCTAAATAAAACATGCTTCTCCTGGAGGTTTCCCTCACCTTGACCATTACTAAACCATGATTCGGTTCCTGAACAGTCTTGATATCATACTTGTGCAATATTTCTTGCGCTAACTTTGCCACGACTTCAAATGAGCCTTTGAGCAATATCTCGGTTCTCTTTTTTCTGTCCATCTAACTTACTTCCTTATCTTTTCTCCGCGTAAATAATCTTAACTTGTTGCCATGTTAACGGATATTATTATTCTGTTAAATTTTTGTAGGCCATTTTTTACGCGAACATTGCCGAGAACTAAAGCATACCCTGAGTCAATACGAACGAACCTCCGCCGGATGGCTTTATAACGAGCGGCAGTTATTAAACAAAATATAAAACTTTTCTAACAAGAAGGAATTTTCTATTAATGGTAAAATATATAAAATGTACCCAAAAATTTTTAGCGAGAGGTGCTCGCGATGTCCGATTTTTTATTTTCTAAGTTAAAACCTTTTCCCAGCTTGTTTGAAGATTTGCAAAAAATACAAATGTTTTGCAAAGAATTATGGAAACAAAAACTTATGATATGGTTTACGAATCATGACTACAAACATTCCGAGGAAATTATATATATCTTAGAACAAATATTAAAACCCTTAGAGCCCTATCAAAGAGAATTCCTCAATGAGCATGAGTTATTTATTCTTTTATCATCAGCATATTTGCACGATATAGGCATGCAAAATCTAAAAATTAATAATATATCAATAGATCAGTTAACAACAGAACATTATAAATATATAAGAAAAAAACATGCAGAAGAAAGCTATAATATAATAATCAGAAGCATCATGGATTCTATTAGCAGAGATGAAATTCGCTTGCCCAAGATTGATGCTGATTATATACCATATCTTGCATTAATTTCAAAAGGTCATTCAACGGATTATTTTAATGATGTAATCTATTTATTTCAATTCGAGGAATACAACACAATAAAAAATAGGGATATTAGAGGTAAATTATTAACATCCCTGTTGATGTTAGCGGATGAATTAGACCTAACCAGAAACAGGGTTGACATGACTTTACTTGAACAAATCAACCTGTCTTCTCTGAGTAAAATTCATTGGTTTAAACACTATTACACTCAAAAGATATATATAAGCAATAAAACAATTTATGTCCAATTAGTATTTCCGGATAAATCTAATGATTACAAATCGCTATTTGAAAAGATGATCAGAAAAAAAATTGAAGAACAATTAGATAGGATTAATACAATCCTGGCTGATTCAACAAATGGGTTGCTCTCTTTTAAAAATAAAATAGAAATTACAATTTCTATTAATCAATATATCTCAAATAGATCATTTCCCGCAGAGCTATTAAAAGAACTCAAAAAACAAGTTTTTCACAATACCCCAAAACCTATTGACGACGCGCTAAAAGAATATATTGAAAATAAAAAAGCCCTTTTTAAGGGCAATACTTGCTACTAATTGCTAAATTTATCAACAAAATAATAAATAATAGACAATAAATCACCATTTAGCGGTCTATATCTTAATGTATAAAGAAAAGCTTCCAGGAATTCGCTTCTCAGCAATACTTCTTTGTCATTATCTAAATACATCTCTGAGCAATTTATTCTTCCAACAGCAACAATTAATGCTAACAGCTCATTAGCTTCCCTAACAGCGTTTGACTCTATATTGGATGTGTCTTTAGTTTGCAATGGCTTTATCTTGCATATCCAATAGGTTAGGTAACCAGCTATTTTATGACAATCAATTGCTTGTATTTTGTGAAACCTCTTTAGTCTGTCTACATCTCTCCAATACCTTTCAATAACTTCGTTAGCTTTTTCCAAATCCATGGCAATGTCTTCTTCTGACAGATTGAATAAATCTAGCAGAGAATAATAACCGGTAACCAAAGCTATTAATGTATCATTTATACTTTTGGTTTTTTCCAATATTTAACACCCCATCAATAATTAAAGAACGATTAGTTGCTATGAATTTCTTAATACCATGTTTCCAGGCGTCAATATCAGCTTTATTGCTATTATTCTCTAGTCTCCAATCTAAAAAATCCTTGGTACTTTCTCTATCCCTCACTTCGATTAGCTTTCTTAACAATATATTCTCTTTATCTTCTAAAGTCATAAGCATCCTCTCCTCTTACGATTGATTTTAATAGCAACAACCCTCCTTTTTAGAAAATTGTCAGCAAATTTAAAAAACCAAAATACTAAACATTTCTTAATAGTCAAAATATTTTTTTTTAAAACCTAAGAATAACCAAACAATTGCATTATACCATAATGCTACCCTATTATACTATAAATTTACAATAAATATTTACAACAAATAATGTCAATCCATCCTCATGAGAATAATCGTACAAATAATTATTTCTACCTATGCCCATCGCCTTCTTTCCACCATACACTTTTTATTATGGTATTGGTGGTATTGGGTGGTATTGGGGTCAGCCCTTGACATTGGACAATGACATAGATCCATTTTTAATAGGGTAATAATTCAACAGTCTTATGATTAAATATAATGTCTGTCCAATAATGCCCCGCAAAGCTCCAAAGATGTCCAATGTCAAGGGCTGACCCCTTCCTCTTCTCTTCCTCTTCTTTACAGAGAGAACCATTTTTGATAAAAATACATATCATGGAATATCAAACCATTCTAAGTAACTTGGTTTAATTAGATGGAGGGAAATTTAATGATATTCCATGAAGTTAATTGGATTCGCTCCAACATCGACAAGTTTTGCCCGCAAGTAAAAAAAGCTGCCCTGGAATGGTATCGCCCATTTAAATATGTACCATATTTTTTGCAAAAACTATTCAAATATATAAAACAGCGCTGGCGTAAAATACCCGTTATAGTTCAGGTGGAAGAAACTCGGGATAAAACTTTTTCCGTTAAAGAACTGGCAAATACAGCAAAATGCTCTGTTCACCGGGAACTTCCGCTAATTAACTCGTTTTCAACCAAAATATGTGCAAGTCAAATGGAATTGTTAGCCCAAAACAAACTCGTCAAGAAAATTTGGTATGACCGTGAAGTAAAAGCTGTGCTTGACGTGGCTTCTCCAACAGTGCAGTCCCCACCATTATGGGAGAAAGGCATTACAGGTAAGGGAATTATAGTGGCAGTGTTGGATACAGGAATTTATGAACATCCCGATCTATCCGGGCGAATCGTGGGATTTAAAGATTTTATTAACCAAAAAACACAACCTTATGATGATAATGGGCACGGCACCCACGTTGCCGGAAATATCGGCTCCAACGGGAGCCAATCCAGTTATGAATACCGGGGTCCTGCTTCCGAAGCCAGTCTTGTAGGAATAAAGGTTCTAAATAAAATGGGAGCAGGCCAGCTTTCGACTGTTATTGAAGGTATACAGTGGTGTATCGACAACAAAGAGTCCTTAGGTATTAGGGTGCTTAGCATGTCCCTTGGAAGTACGGCTACAGAGTCTTATATCGACGACCCGGCCTGTCAAGCGGTGGAGAAGGCTTGGTCAAACGGAATTGTGGTTTGTGTTGCAGCGGGGAACGAAGGACCACAATCAAATACAATTATTTCACCTGGTATTGATCCCCTGGTAATTACTGTGGGGGCAATTGACGATAATGATAGTATTTCCCCGGATGACGATCAAGTGGCCAGTTTTTCCAGTCGTGGTCCAACAATTGACGGGCTGATAAAACCTGATATATTATCGCCGGGAGTCAATATTATATCATTACGTTCACCTGGTTCAACACTTGACAAGCAAGATAAGGAATCGAGGGTTGGCAACTGGTATTTTTCATTGTCTGGTACGTCAATGGCCACGCCGGTGTGTTCCGGTGTGGTTGCCCAAATACTACAGTCTGACGGTTCACTTACACCAGACCAGGTTAAAAAAAGGCTTATGGATACTGCAAAAGCTTTTGATAACCTTGATCCAAATATTCAGGGAGCAGGTGTCATAGATGCCCAAAAAGCAATTGGATTAGTGAATAATAAAGAAAGATTTGAATGATAATTAACTCCTATCCTGTGCAGGCTATTTTTTATCCTCTTTCAGAAATTTAGCAGTACCTAAGGCATTCAGCTTTTTATATAAAGAATGACCGTACCCCTGACTTATCGGACGGCCCAATGATAATATACGCCCGCCTATACAGCCGCGGCATTGCGTGGCTTTCTCCCGGATACAGACTTTGGACGGGTACAGTTCATACAGCGCTCGGTATTTTACGGGGGTGACGTTAGGCATGACGACATTCGCTCCCAACTGGAGGGCCTCTTCCCGACCGTCATCCGGCCTGAGAGTAGCCAGAGCGGTAGTAGCGGGAATATGAGCATAACGGGTAACGATCCTGGTGAGAGCGATAACTTTGTAAGTCATCTCCACGGTCCCGTTCGCATGCCCCGCCAGGGGGGTCTCCTCATGACATATATAAGGTCCCACTCCCACCATATCCAGATCAAGTTCTTTAAATTTTAATATATCCAAAGCCAGATCCTCGATTGTTTGACCGGGAAGCCCGATCATCACCCCGGAACCTACCTGATAGCCAATTTCTCTTAGCCAGACAAGTATTTTCATCCGCTCATCGTAGTCGGAATCAGGATGCAGGCGGTGGTACAGTTCACGGTTGGAGGTCTCGAAACGCAGGAGAAATCTATCCGCGCCCGCCTCGTACAGCCGCTCATATTCTTCCCGGGAACGCTCCCCAATGCTGAGAGTAACGGCTACATCCGTCTCACGCTTGATCCGTCTTACCAGTTCAGCCAGATTATCCGCGGTGTAGCGCATATCTTCGCCTGACTGCAATACTACTGTCCTGTATCCCAACTCTGCCGCTTCATAAACAGTATCCAAGATTTCCTCGATAGGCATGCGGTAACGTTCAATCTTGCGGTTGCCCCTGCGGATACCGCAATAGTCGCAGTTTTTCCGGCAATAGTTCGAAAACTCGATTAGACCCCGCAGGTGAACTTCATCACCCACATATTTTTGCCTTACTCTGTCGGCCAAATTATACAGCCTGGTCAGATCTGCAGCATTCTCCAGGGCAATAAGGCAAACCAAATCTTCTTTACTGAGTTCCTGTTCATGATCAATCTTGCTGAAAATATCATTAAGCAAACTATCTTCCCGCTTTAGCAACATTACACACAACCCCTCGGTTTCGGAAGCCCTGCCACTTTGCAGGCGCCCTTCGCCGGACCGGCGGGAAACAATTCATAAATGCGCTTCAAACTGCAGCCGGTCTCTTTGCATAACTTTGAGATCATCGGAGCAACCTGGAATTGCTGATAATAATCACGCAGGTAGTTGATTACCCGCCAGTGCTCGTCATTAAGCTCTTTGATACCCTCGGCCGCGGCAAAAGCCCCGGCTACATCTTCATTCCAGCATTCCGGCTCTATGATAAAACCTTCCTCGTCAACTTCCACTTCCAAGTTGTTCAACTCAAACTCAGCCATTAAATAAACACCTCCGCTACTTGGATATTGCAGCCGCCAAATCTTCAATCAAGTCACCGGGATCTTCCAGTCCAACCGACAGCCTGATCAACTCGCCGGTCACCCCGGTACGCGCCCTGTGGTCGGGATGCATCCCCGCGTGAGACATGGTAACGGGGTAGGAGATAATGCTTTCCACGGTGCCGAGGCTTACCGCCAAGGCAGGTAATTTCACATTTTCAAGCAACCTTTTGGTCATCTCTTCTGACTGCATGCGAAATGACACAATCCCTCCGGGCCCGTCGGCCTGGCTGTCGTGGATTTTCTTGCCGGGATGATCCGGCAAGCCCGGAAAGTATACTTCCTTTACCTCCGGGCGCTGACTAAGCCATTCCGCCAATTTTCTCGCGCCATTCTGGTGCATGTCCATGCGCGCTTTCAAAGTCTTGATGCCGCGCATCAAAAGCCAGCAGTCCTGCGGTCCCAGCACCGCCCCGAAAGAAGATTGAATATAATTAATGCGTCCGGCGGTTTGCTTATCCGCCGCCACCACCAATCCGGCAAGCAGATCACTATGACCACCCAAATATTTAGTGGCGCTGTGAATGACAATATCTATGCCAAGTTCAATGGGACGCTGCAAATAAGGAGTTAGAAAAGTATTATCCACCATACTCAACAAGCCATTTTCTTTGGCGATGGCGGAAACAGCCCGCAAATCCGTAATCTTCAGAAGAGGATTGGAGGGTGTTTCCGCATAAACAGCCTTGGTGTTACGCCGCAAAGCCGCCTTGATTTTAGCGGGGTCAGTGAAATCAACAAAAGTCACTTCCATCCCCAACCGGTTGAACAGTCCTGTCAGCACCCGGTATGTGCCGCCGTAGACATCTTCGCAAACCACAATATGGTCACCCGGTGAAAATAGCAATAAAACGCTGGAGATGGCTGCCATTCCTGAAGAGAAGGCAAACCCCCCGGCGCCTCCCTCCAACTTGGCTATTATCGCTTCGAGGGCATCCCTTGTAGGATTGCCTGAACGGGCGTATTCATACGGTCCAAATTCATCAACCTTATTCTGTTTAAATGTTGACGCATGGAATACAGGAATACTAACGGCTCCGGTAGTTTGTTCAATTTCGTTGCCTGTATGTAAAATTCTGGTGCCAAATTTCATACATAGACCTCCTCTCCAATCAGGGCCTGTTCCAAATCCGCCAGCAGGTCGTCGACATCTTCGATACCCACCGACAGCCTTAATAATCTATCATTTATGCCCAAACGTTCCCGCTCCAACGGGTCTATATCAGCATGGGTCTGATAAGCCGGGAAAGTAATCAGTGTCTCCACTCCTCCCAGGCTCTCGGCGAATGAAATAAGTTTCACCTTGTTGAGAATCTGTTCGGCCGCGGATTTGTCCAATAACTCAAAAGAAACCACGGCGCCAAATCCTCCGGCCTGCTCTTTGAGCAAAAGGTGACCGGGGTGAGTTTCCAGTCCCGGGTAAAACACCCGGCGGACCGCTTTATGGCCCGCCAGCCAACCGGCTATAGTCTGCGCATTTTCTGTTTGCCGGTCCAACCTGACTCCCAGGGTTTTCATACCCCGGATAACTAACCAGCTATCTTGGGGTCCCAATACCGCCCCTACGGAATTCTGAAGAAAATATATTCTTTCCGCCAACTCTTCACTCTTGGCCACAATTAATCCCGCGACTACATCGTTATGCCCCGCGAGAAATTTAGTCGCGCTGTAAACAACAAGATCAGCTCCCATTGATAGGGGCCGTTGCAGGTAAGGCGTCATAAAGGTGTTATCCACGATGGTCAGCAGGCCCTTCTCCCTGGCCATAGCGCTGATCTTGCCTATGTCGGCCACCTTCAGGAGGGGGTTGGTCGGTGTCTCCAGGAGAATGGCCTTTGTTTCATCCTTTATCGCCAGGGCAACCAGTTCCGGATCACTGGTATCAACAAAAGCTGCCGCCAGTCCGTACTGAGAAAAAATCTTGTCCAGCAATCTGAATGTTCCCCCATACAGATCCTCTGTCACAATAAGATGGTCTCCCCGCTTAAAAAGCAACAATAGATTTGTCAAAGCCGCCATACCCGATGCGTAGGCAAACCCCCCGGCGCCGCCGTCAAGCCGGGCGATCCCCGTTTCCAGAACCCGGCGGGTGGGGTTGCCGCTGCGGGAATAATCATATCCGGTGCTTTCTCCAAAACAGGGATGGCGGAAAGTAGCAGTCTGGTAAATGGGAATCGACAAAGCGCCCGTAAGGTCCTGTCCTACACCCAATTGCACGGCTTTTGTGGAGGTTTTAAGGAAGGACAATTTGTCTGCTGTACCTAATGATTTGCTCTTCTGTAAAATCCAAATACACCATCCTTTCAAAACCCCTGTCCCCGGGTTACTACAGATTTACTTGTTCAATCCGTAAACAGCAGGTCTACTGAATCGCCCGATTTGATTATGGTATTTCCAAAAGCTTCCTTAAAAAGAATTGTACCGTTCAAACATACAGTCACCATTTCAGGAGCAAGTCCATATTCTTTAATCAGTTCATTTACCGTATATCCTTTACTCAGTAATTCTTTCTCACCGTTAAGTGTGATTAATACTTCATATTCTCCCTTTTCGATTAATAATCGGTATTTTGTGTCTATCTTCTCAATCAAAATTATTTTATGCCCTTCACCTTTGACGCTTTTGGGAACATTTTTGGCAGTTTCTCCGCTGTTAAGGAAAACTTCAAGAACATCACCCTTTTGCAGCTGTTCCAGTTTAAGTTTTGTCTTGACAAATGTCACCGGACAAACATCATGGGTGATGTCTAACGTTGCCCTGACCGAATAATCTTTATGCCTCATGTGATCAATCCGGAGACTAAATGTAATACATGTTGGCTTCGCTCGACAGGCGCATCTTTTCCGCCTCTTTACATAAATCCTCCAGGGTGGTGCTATCCAGCACATCTGCAATTGATTCTCTGATTCTTTCCCACATCACCCGCGTGGCGCAGGTTTCAGCCCGTACACATATCTCCGGATCATCTTCGCTCACGCAGCTTGTGGGATTAATCGGCCCTTCCAGGCACCTGACGACCTCACCGGCGGTAATCCGGGCAGGCTCCCGGGCCAGCAGATAGCCCCCCTGGGCTCCCCGCACGCTCCGGACCAAACCCCCTTTGCGCAAAAAAGTCATCAACTGCTCAAGATACCCTTCGGAAATTTCCTGCCGTTCCGCTACCCGGACGAGAGGAACTGGTTCATGGGGAGCATAGTTTTGCGCCAGATCTACCATGGCTCGCAAACCGTATCGTGCCCGTGTGGTGAATTTCAAACCTAACACCTTCTCTAAATAAATAAGTTATTGGAATTAGCAACCTACTTGACCTGGCTGTTTTTATAGTCCTCAATGGCCTTGTGCAAAGCGTCCGCCGCCAGATTGGAACAGTGCATCTTCTGCGGGGGAAGCCCGTCAAGCATGTCGGCCACAGCCTTTTTGGTAATTTTCAGCGCTTCTTCTATAGTTTTTCCTTTAGCCATTTCCGTAACCATACTGCTTGTCGCGATAGCCGCCCCGCAACCAAAAGTCTTAAACTTAATATCAGTAATGATGTTGTCTTCAACCTTGATTGATAACTTCATGATGTCGCCGCAGACGGGATTACCTACTTCTCCGATACCGCAAGCGTCTGGTATTTCCCCAACATTCCTCGGATTGCTGAAATGCTCCATAACCTTCTCACTATACATAAGATCATCCCTCACTCATTTTACTTATTAACTGAGAATTAGTTTTTTCCATTAGCGCTGTCGGGCTGTTAACTATCCTGGATATACGGTACATAAGCAATTTAGTTAATAACACAATAAAAATAATAAATCCAATATAATTACTATCCTTTAATAAATTCTATTTCACTAAAAAGAGATTGTCAATAACCCTAATTCAATTTCTTTTTTTAATTTCTTTTGGTGCCGGACAGTCCTGTTATAGTTGTCGAAGAATTTCCCAGGCCCGATCATCCGGTCCCACCAGCCGGGACGATTTTTTTGTGCCAGGGACGGTTCAATTCATCTGCCTTGGCGCTTCTGCGAGCCGCATGCGCATAACCCGAAAGAGCGTACCGGATAAGTTAAGTATATAATATTAATAAGCTTAATTTAAATAATATGCAATATTATTTTTTTGTCAGCTGATGATATAAAACATGCCATTTAAAGCCTTCTAATCTTATTGACAATATCCTAGCGTTGTGCTAGGATAATTTTTAAAGTATAGTACCCAACTATGAAATCGGGTACTATTTAAGGAGGCTACAATTATGAGGAGAGTTTATTTTGACCATAGCGCAACTACCCCTGTCCATCCTCTGGTGGCGGAGGAAATATACCGTTTCATGATTGATCATAATTATGGCAACCCCTCCAGCCTACACTATTTCGGACAAATCGCCCGCAAAGCCCTGGATGAATCACGTGAAAAAGTGGCCAAGGCCATTGGCGCGCAATCAAACGAAATTATATTTACAAGCGGCGGCACAGAATCGGATAACATGGCGATTCATGGAGTGGCTTTAACTAATATCAAGAGGGGAAACCACGTAATAACCAGCGCAGTCGAACATCATGCGGTGATTAATGCAGTAAAGGCATTGGCCAAACAAGGTTTCAACGTTACGGTGCTTCCCATTGATCAATACGGGATGGTAAATGTCGATGAGGTAGAGAAAGCCATAACTGATAAAACGATTTTAATTAGTATCATGCATGCCAACAACGAAGTCGGTACGATCATGCCCATTGCCGAGATCGGTAAAATGGTGAGGAAGCGTGGAATAATTTTTCATGTCGACGCGGTCCAGAGTTTTGGAAAAATCCCGGTAAATGTGGATGACCTGGGGGCTGACTTGTTGACTGTCTCAGGACATAAAATATACGGTCCTAAAGGTATAGGCGCCCTTTATGTCCGCAAAGGAACGCGATGGAGACCAACACTTTTCCACGGAGGCGCGCAGGAACGCCTGCGCCGGGCGGGTACTGAGAATGTTCCGGGTATCGTGGGTCTGGGTAAGGCGGCGGAACTGCTTATGGAAAATATGGAAGTTGAAAATAAACGGCTGTTGATTTTACGCGATAAATTAATCAGAGAAGTGACAAAACGGTTCAGCCATGTTAGATTAACAGGGCATCCCGCCATTCGCCTGCCAAACCATGCCAGTTTTGTGTTTGAATATATCGAAGGCGAGTCAGTGCTATTGAGCCTGGATATGAAAGGGATTGCGGTTTCTACCGGTTCGGCCTGCGCCTCAGGTTCATTAGAGCCTTCACACGTGCTTTTGTCAATGGGTATTCCACATGAAATTGCCCACGGTTCTATCCGTTTGACCCTGGGCGCGGGCAATACCGAAGAGGACGTGGATTACTTCCTTGAAACCATGGGGCCGATTGTTGAAAAATTTCGGTCCATGTCACCTTTAAACAAGGAAATTAACTATAACAAAAATATTGATCAGTAGTATTGTATAAACCAAAAGTTAAAATGCAGCCTTTAGATTTACCCAAGTGGCCATTCACGAGAAATAACATGACATTTCATCAAAACTTCAGTTAGCGTATCTCTTTAGGTATACTTATGTGCTTATGTGAATTGCATCCATGCTTAATCGGGTAACCATATTTTGCACCAACGGTGTCGGCCGCGCACCCACCGGCGAGCCTTCTCACTCCTGCAGACCGGAAACAGGACAGCCCGGCGATGTCATTGCTTAAAGAACTAGAGGCCAGGTAAGCGTGCTTACCTGGCCTCTAGTTCTTCAGGTCAGCCATTTCAATATATCAACTAGTTGGAATCAACCAAGACGAATTTTTCCCTTTTTTTCCATTTGAATTAATTTCCCGTCCTGAACGATCAAAGTCACACTTCATAACGCAGGTCCTTTAATAATATGAGCAGCCCTTTTAGCCAAGGTATTTGAGAAGGATATTCCATATTTTTACTCCCCCCCTTAAACAACAACTTAGAAGCCCTCATACAGCCGAGCCCCTTTCTAAAACCATTTAATTAATAGTAACTCAGTAAAAATACTATTATTATAATTGGGGATGTCAAGAAAAACTAAGGGAAATTTATTCTTCTTTACTCAGATAATTAAGCGGTTTACAAATAATTTCATTAACACGCAGGTTCCTAACCTGCTGAGAAGAAGCCGCCTGCATGACTAAAGCGGTATCGGAGCCACGGCCGGTCCCGGCTACGGCGATTACTTTTTCCCCGCTTGCCAATAAACCGGCGTCCGTTGACATGAGCACGATTTCAAAGCACACCTTTACTCCCTGGGAAAAGCAGCGTAACAGATTGGCCATTAACGTGGGAATGTTTGAATCATATAGTTTATCCGTATGGAAGAGCATCGTGCCGAAATGAACTTCGTGCCCGGATTCTCTTAAAGTTTTTACCAACTCTTGAGGAAATAGATTTTCTTTCCTTTTAAAATCAAACTGATGCGGCACAACAATTAATTTCACTTTATTATCTTTAAAGAAATCCAACGCTTTCCGGGCTGTTTCACCAGTAGTGGAAGCCAGGACTAATTTCCTGATTCCCAGAGCGGCCAATTTTTCTTTAACCAAGCCGAAAACGATCCCGGTATTTTCCGGGCTTAAACCTTCAAAATAAACTACCTTGCTTTCCATAAACACAGCTCCTTTCTTGTTAAGTATAATGCCTAAACACAATATATGTCATCCTTTCCCAACGCGCCGCTGCTGCAACACTTTTTGCCCTATCTATGTTTCCCGCCTTGTCTAATGGATCAAAACCATTAAGGAATGGATTTAATATCAATGAACATTGGGTCATGCAGCGGAACAATGATATCCGCCATATTTTTCACCTTTAAAGCACTATCATAAACTTCCCGGCAATCAGTATGGAGTCCGCAGGCCGCTACTTCTAATCCTTTTTCCTTCATAGACGGCGTCTGGGTAAATGTACTCATTTGAGAACAAAAACCTGTTATAATCGCTTTCCCCCGCCAAGTTTCGATCTGTATCGACTGGCCGCCCGGACTGTGCCCCGGCGTCAAAAAAACCTTCACATCCGGTAAAATTTCGCAATCGCCATCAATAATCCTAAATTTTAGATTTTCAAAATACTCTCTGTTATAATCCACAGCGTTAAATACATGCGGATTACAGGCATATTCCAGCTCTCTTTTTTGAACGATAAAGGTAGCATTTTTATACTTGCTTGCTAAGGCAATATGATCAAAATGTAAATGCGTAACAATTACTTGTTCAATTTCCTCCGCTTTAAGCCCAACACTTTGCAACCCTTGTTCCAAGGAAAAAATTGAAGTGGTGGGAAACTCTTTGTTATAATGTTCTCCCTGTGCTCCGGCATCAACTATGGTGACTGGGTCTGAACCTTGAATGTACCAAATATAACAGGCGCTTTTTACTTTTTTCCCGATGTTCCACCGATAGGTCCATTGCGACATATCCCGGATACCTTCACACAGTGCAATTGGCTTAATAACGTAATTCATCTTAACCTCCACTTTGCCGCTGCCGCCGGCGCCTTTAAATATGCGCCGCCGCGCTGCGGACTTCGCCGGTTTCCATGGCCAGCAGATGGTCCGCCCAGGCGCTGCCCCATTCTCTTAATTCCGCCACACCGAGCGGTGAGGGGGAAATGGAATGCTCATGCCGGGCAATCTTTTCAGCCAGCCTGGTGGAATCGCTCTTGGGGTCGCAGCCGAACTGCATTACCTTGTAGCCGGCCTTAGCCAGCGCCGCGCTGATATTAGAAGTAGTAGTTGACTTGCCAATCCCCCCCTTTCCGTATATCGCGATTTGTTTGATCTTCTTAGGCATATTATATCACTCCTAATTATAGCGTCATTCTTATTATGTTAAAGGAGGCAATCTCTTTAACGCTTCCTTATACGAATCAGCCGTTTTAGAACATCTTCTATGAAATCGGGAAGTACGTATGGCTGGATTCCCCGGGCAGCCAACGCTTCTATCGAGGGTAGCTTTCCATGTCATGCTGGGGGAGCAATTGATCAGGTGGGGGAATCTCTTATGAATCAATTCAAAGGCCGCCAGCGCATGATCAGTAGCCAGGGTGTCGCCGGGACCCGCTTCCGGCCGGCCTCTTTCCCACCCTTAATACCGAAAGCCAAAATGGCACCATAACCGTTTTTTAAGTATTTTTTCGCCGTGGCGTGAGAGGGATGGTTGGGCAAGCCCGGATAATTCACCCAGGTTACTGCGGGGTGAGTCTCCAGAAAGCGCGCCACCGCGAGAGCGTTTCCGCTGTGCCGCTGGACCCGGAGATGTAAAGTTTCCAACCCTTGCAGGAATAAGAAAGCGTTGAAAGGGCTTAATGCGGTGCCGATGTCTCTTAGCGGTAAGGGCCTTCCGGAAATTTTCCGGATCTTGGGGGTCAACAAACGTGACTTTATTACATTGCCACCCAAAAAACAATCACCGGCAGGTATTCTTCCTGCAGGCATTTTTACCAGCCCCGTTCCTGCATCCGGGCCAATGCCGGTATAGACGCGATCTCCAAGCCCGGCATCGCTTCGCCCAGGTCACGGGAGACATCGGCCAGTATCCGCGGGTCATTGTAATGGGTGGTGGCGATAACAATGGCCTTCGCCCTGGCCGGCACGTTAGCCGACTTGAAGATGCCGGAGCCCACAAAAGCTCCATCCGCGCCTAACTGCATCATCAACGCCGCGTCCGCGGGGGTTGCCACTCCCCCCGCAGCGAAATTAACAACAGGCAATTGACCGGTCCGGGCAACCTCAGTCACTAAGTCATAGGGGGCACCCATTTCCTTGGCCGCCGCCATCAGCTCCTCTTTGGGAAGCAACTGCAACCGCCGGATTTCCCCCAAGATGGCACGCATATGAATAACCGCTTCCACCACATTGCCTGTGCCGGCTTCTCCTTTCGTCCTGATCATCGCCGCGCCTTCGCCGACCCGGCGTAGGGCTTCACCGAGATTGCGCGCCCCGCAAACAAAAGGAACCTTAAACTGGCGTTTATCAATATGATGCAGGTTATCCGCCGGTGTCAGGACCTCACTTTCATCGACATAATCAACTCCAAGGGCTTCAAGTATCTGCGCCTCAACAAAATGCCCGATGCGGGCTTTGGCCATTACCGGGATGGTTACAGCCTCTATAATGCGTAAAATCACGGAAGGGTCGGCCATCCGGGCTACCCCACCGGTAGCCCGGATATCCGCGGGAACCCTCTCTAACGCCATGACAGCGCATGCCCCGGCCTCTTCAGCGATCCTTGCCTGCTCCGGCGTGGTAACATCCATGATTACCCCGCCTTTCATCATTTCGGCGAATCCTTTTTTTACAGTAATTGTCGCATGTTGGGTCACGTCCATTCCTCCCGCGTTAATTATGCCCCTCCTATTCCTGAAATAGCGCCGTGCTTAAATATCTTTCGCCGGTATCAGGCAATACCGCCACAATCAATTTACCTTTGTTTTCCGGTCTCTTGGCAATCTGCAGAGCGGTAAAAGCGGCGGCGCCGGATGAAATTCCGACTAATATGCCTTCTTCCCGGGCCAGCCTCCGTCCGGTCTCAAAAGCCTCTTCATTTTTAACTTTGAAGATCTCATCGACAACTTGGAGGTTCAGCACGTCAGGCACAAATCCGGCGCCAATCCCCTGAATCTTGTGCGGCCCGGGTGTACCTCCCGACAATACCGGGGAATCAAAGGGCTCCACCGCAATTACTTTGAATTCCGGCTTGCGTTTTTTGATCACTTCACCGACACCCGTTATCGTCCCGCCTGTGCCAATCCCGCCGATCAGAATATCAACTTTGCCGTCGGTGTCTTCCCAGATTTCTTCTGCCGTGGTGGCCCGGTGAATCTCCGGGTTGGCCGGGTTTTTAAACTGCTGGGGAACAAAGGAATTCGGCACCTGGGCCGCGAGTTCTTCCGCTTTCCGGATAGCCCCTTTCATACCCTCCGCGCCGGGCGTCAATACAAGTTCCGCCCCATAAGCGCTCAACAGGTTGCGGCGCTCAACACTCATGGTGTCCGGCATGGTCAGGATTAGCTTATACCCCCTGGCCGCGGTGACAAAAGCCAGAGCTATGCCGGTATTGCCGCTGGTAGGTTCAATAATTACGGTGTCTTTGTTTATTAACCCTTTTTCTTCAGCATCCTTGATCATGCTCAGACCGATACGGTCTTTTACACTGCCGCCGGGATTAAACGCTTCCAACTTTACAACCACCTCAGCCTCCAATCCGGCGTTGATCCTAGTCAATCTCAGCAAAGGTGTTTTCCCGATTAAACCCGTCAGGTTGTTTGCGATCTTTGCCATTACTACTTACCTCCTGTTTTTTTAAATTTTGGTCCCTGTAAATTCATTGTCTTATTCATTGCCTTATATCGGGCATTCACTTAGTCCCGGCAACACTGGACATAGTTGAAAATATTATGTATCTTTCTATCTCACCTCCCAAATAAAATTTAAATGTTTAGTAATATAGTCTAATTTAATGGATAGTAATTTTATAGGTTTATTAAATTTTATAATCCGTTAACCATTTTGTCAACTAGAAATTTAAAAAATAAATAAAACATCCCCGCACATATGGCAAGGATGTTTTGGCCCGGTATGATTAAGGATTGTTTAATTTTCTGAGATTGAGGAAACCTTAATTATTTCTCCGTCCAATACTCCGTTAACCGTTATAGTTATATTGCTAACATTAAACGGCAAACCAAATTAAAAGGCATTCCTGTTGTTTATAACAAGGGGGCTTTCTCACAAAAAACAGGATAAGCAAATTATCTTAGACTCATAGGGTTGAGGCCAAGGCCTGTTAATGTGGCCATGTCTTCCGCCACGCCACGTCCGGCCGTAGTTAAATAATTTCCAATCAGCATACCGTTGACACCCGACAACAAACCGAGAGGCATTAGTTCTCCCAGGTTCTGTTCGCGCCCCCCGGCATAACGAATTATTTTATCAGGTAAAATTAGACGGAATATGGCGAAGGTCTTTAGTATTTCCATGGGACTCAGCCTTTCCTGATTTTCAAGGGCCGTTCCTTTGATGGGATTGAGGACGTTGACGGGAATCGAATCCACATCCAGTTCCTTTAAAGCAAACGCCATCTCTATGCGGTTTTGCCATGTCTCACCCAGCCCGATGATCCCACCCGAGCATACTTCAAGACCAGCCGCTTTTATTCTTTTGATTGTAGTCACGCGTTCCTCATAAGTATGCGTGGTACATATTTCATCGAAGAAGCTTTGACCAGCCTCCAGATTATGGTGGTAACGAGTGATCCCCGCTTCCTTTATCGCCGCAACTTGCTCATCACCAAGCGTACCCAGTGAACAGCATTGATTAAGGCCGGTTTCCTTGCCGACAAGTTTGATTGCGTTGATGATAGCGTCAAAATCCGGGTCGTCCTCCATACCGCGGCCCGCGGTAACGATGCAAAAACGGTAGGCGCCGTCGGTTTCCGCCTTTTTAGCGGCGTTAAGTATCTGTTCCTCACCCATTAACGGATAAACCTCAATTTCAGCCTCATGATGTGCCGATTGGGCGCAAAACTTGCAGTTTTCCGAACAGCCGCCTGCACGGGCGTTAACGATTTCACAAGTATCAATTTGACTACCCGTAAAGGTTTCCCGGACCTTATTGGCTACACCCAGCAATATGGGAGTGTCAGCGTCATCAAGAGCAGCTAGGGCCATTGCTTCATCAAAGACTATGCCGCCACCGCCTAACACCTTTTTCCCCAACGAAAAAACCAAATCATAACCATTCATTAGCAATGAAACCCACTCCTTTGTTAACTAATTATTTTATACAGGTTAACAATATTAAGACAATAATTTACTGATATTTCCTAAGGAAATTATTATAATTATATGTCAACCCTTAAGACATGAAAAGTTAACAATAATATTATACTACTTGTATATTATCTTTCAAGTCATAACAGCCTTTATTTCTCACCATAAGCTATAAAAATATATACTTCGCCCCCTGCTTTGTCCACTCGGAAAACAGACTCACCCGCACGTTATAAACTAATAAGTATGTTGACATCAAATAGATGCTATAGTAAACTTATAATCATAGTATACATATGCTTATAGTTAGCTTTTGATCTCACAGCTCATAACAAGACGATCAGTCAGTTAATCCTTCAGTGTTTATCGAGTTTATTCTTTTGGAAGACAAGTGCATGCTCAAAAGCCCCTGATAGAGTCCCTGCCATAAGATACATCACTGCCATAATCAAACGAAATCAAAACACTCCTCAAAAAAGGCATTCTCCAGACGAATCTTCTAAAGAGAGTCTCGTGGAACTAATCCACAGAACGTCCGTTATATCCCCGCTGGATAAAAGATATTTCGCAGGAAGGAGAAATTCATCCTCATGCTCTGTGCAGAGGTCTGTATAAAAAGGAGCTATGCTCGACGGCCGCAATGTCATAGAACAAGCGAGCAAGGAGCCCGGCCACACCCATGGCAAGGGCAAGCATCTCGGCTTCGTCGGGCAAAACTTCCAGGACATGAATACGGGTTCGCATGAGGTGAGACTCGACTACGTGAAAAAGGAGGAGATAAGGAAAGGCTGTTTGCCCCATAAATAAAAATTTGTGTAAAGGTAATGTCGATTCTGTTTATTATTAAAAAATGGGTGGTTCTATTTTTGTTCGTACTACTTTTTTGTTGGATACATTAATTCCCGCATGGGATGTGGAAACTTCACCATATCTTTGCGGAAAGAGACTAGCTGCGGTATATCCGGATGGAACGGTTGGACCATGTATTAGGGACCATTCATTTAAAACAGGAACTATATTTGACGCAGATCCCTTAAGCATAATACAATGTGACGCATTTCATTATGATATTTCCAAACCAGAAATCCCGGATGAATGCAGGGAATGTGAATCCAGAACTGCCTGTCATGGAGGATGTCCGCACGATAAATTGTTATTGACCGGTACCACGTCAGGAAAATCTGTCGAATGCGATGTCCATAAAAAAATCATTCCAATGATTAAGACATTTGGATCAATTAAAAAACGATATAAATAAAACCATTTGATAATAATATGGAAAATTCCGATGTGCTTGTTTTAATCAGAAAAGGCGATTATTATATATGAAAAAGCAATTAATACGGCCCCCCAAAATTAAGATAAAGAGGGACAAGATTGATAAAAAATCATCGTAAATGGTTTTTGGCTAAAACTAAACGGGCTATTTATGATTTCGGTATGATTGAAGACGGTGACCGGATAGTGGTGGGATTTTCCGGAGGCAAAGACAGTGTTGCTCTACTATATTCGCTTTACCTGCTCGGCCGTTCCTTTCCGGTTAAGTTCGACCTGGCAGCGGTTTTTATTAAAACCGGTTGGCCGATGGATCTACCTGTACTGGAGAACTTTTGCCGATCTTTAAATGTACCTTTTCATATAGTAGAAACGGAAATAGCAAAGATTGTCTTTGAGGACAGGCAGGATGACAACCCCTGTGCCATTTGTTCACATCTGCGCCGCGGTGCTTTGCATAGTAAAGTCCTGGAACTCGGCTTCAATAAAGTTGCCCTTGGTCACCACTTGGACGATGTGATCGAAACATTTTTCATGAGTATGATTTATACCGGCCAGATCCGTGTGTTTTCTCCGTTTACATTTCTTGACCGCACCGGGCTTACCATGATCAGACCAATGGTATATCTTCCGGCGGAGGAGATTGTTTCCTTTGTAAAGCTGGAAGAATTGCCTTTTATTGTAAACCCCTGTCCGGCTAACGGTTTTACTAACAGAGAGGTAGTGAAAAAGCTTATATTTGACCTGGTCAAGCGCTTCCCTGATTTAAAAGCGCGCTTTCTTACCTCACTACAAACGTTCGATCAGCGCAATTTATGGCCTGACGTCCGTTCCAGGAGTAAGAAGAAAAATTGATGGAGTATTATTTACAAGCGGCGGCAGCGAGTCAAACCATCAAGTTAGTTGTTCCAGGCGGTCAATTTCAGATAGATCCTTAATTGCCGGAGCTTGCAGGTAGGCCGTCTCGTCCTCCGGATAATAAACGGTTGCCCCCATTGCCTCCGCCTGCTGGTACAGGTCGGTAAAAATCCTGATAATGTCGTACTTGAAATACTTGTATGATTCTATTTGGGCCTTGGCGATAAGATCTCCGTTTCCCCGCAGGGAAGATATTTTTACACTGATTACCCGCATGCGCCGTTCCCCACAATGGGGACACACGGCAGCCGGTCAATCGCTTCACCTTTGGCCAGCGCCTGAAGCCTTTCCGCAGCGGTCATCTGATCCAACTTCTCCACCAGGTATCTCGCCCCTGTGTAGAGAGCGGCTTTGGCCAACTGCACCGCTCTCACGTCCCCCTGAGTAAGCACGATATCCTGGTCAATAGCCGTTTCACGCGCCCAGGCCAGGACAAATTCGGTTTTCCCGGACTCGTTTTTGCGCAGCCTGCGCGACGGCAGGTGCTTGTTAAAGCGCCCGCTCTTGGCGATGATGCCGGTTAACGCTATTTTTCTCAAAACACAATAGTCAGCCGTAATTTCCGCAGAGAGATTTTTCTCTTGAATCAAAGCTTCCCAAAAGAATTCCCAGTAAATCTCCCCACGCATTTACTTTTCAATATATGGGTGGGACTGGTACATTATTATCTTGCGAACGGGGATTTGTTTGCTCCGGAAGGAAATGTAATCAAACGGTATGGCGATACTCTGATTGAGAATTATATAAAATTGATTCAAACAGATCACCGGACTAGGGGCGGCAGGGATGAGTGAGAAAACACTACGTATACTAAAAGCAAAAGCGTGCTATGGACATCTTGGCGGCATGCTGGGAGGCAGACTTTTTGAGCCTCCGCTGGAGCAGGGCTGGTTTGAGCAGGACGGAGACAAGACAACGGTATATTTTGGCAAGCAAGCGTTTCAGGGCATTACGCACTGTCTTTCCCGCGCTGGAAGCTTATGGAAATTGATAAGAAGAAAGAAGGTATTTATCTTGAAAACATGTATTTCCTGTGGTATGCCAATGACAAAGCCCCCGGATTATCCACTGGCGGATGAAAGTAAAGATTACTGCATCTATTGCGCGAGGCCGGATGGTTCTATGCAGTCCTATCCGGAAAAGCTGGAAGGTACTACAGAATTTCTCATCCGCACCCAGGGGCTTGATAAAGACGCTGCGCATCAGATCGCCATTCGTACTTTAGCAAAGCTTCCTGCGTGGAAAGGCAAAGAAAATAACATAGAATAAACCTTATTATAAGATCTGCTGAGAAATATCCCGGCAGGTCTTTTTGCATACGGCTTGGGGAATTTAATCGGAGGCAGCACATACGTCAATTATTCAACGTCGTAACCAACGTCTTCTACTTTTTCAGCGATTTCTTTTTTGGTCACTTGGCCCGGGTCAAACGTCACCAGGGCAATCTTTTCGGGAAGCCGGATATCAATGTCCTTGACCCCATTTACCCCTTTCAGCGCGCCGCGCACATGTGCCGCACAATTGTTGCAGTCTACATTTAGAACTTTAATTGTTTCCATATTCCTGATTCCTCCTTGAAAATTAAATAGCCTCTCGGCATTCGCCGAGGCAGATGGCACAAGGCTTTGCTTGAACCATCGTTATTGAATTCCTCCTACTT
>NZ_MVQM01000170.1:0-28021 GCF_002067195.1 Pelotomaculum sp. PtaB.Bin117
CAACTTCTTTCATGAATAATTATACCATTTTTGGACAAAAATTTTGGACAAAAAGTCCATCTGCATTGCTGCAAACGGACTTTTTCAGTGCCCTTTTTTACAAGGGTTTTATGGTTTTACCTATCCAATTATATCACTGTGTTTCGAGTTTTGTGGAAGACCTCTCTGTTGGCTTCTACTATTTTCGGGAATGCTTATCTATTAACAATTATAGGGTTAACTCCTACACTAAAGAATTTCAACCGTTGACTGTTGTTCGTATATATTTTTCACCATTCCGGCGGCTATTTGGCGATTTTAAGAATTCCTTCTCTTAAGCCCGTCAGGCGGCAACGCTTACTTCCTGATACGCTACTTCGTCAAAGGAATGTTCCGCTAAAGCAAAAACTTATAGTCTCTTTTCCCGCTAATAATGCGCCGGATTTCCACTGTCTCGTTGTCCAGCAGAACGTAGAACACCAAGTAACTATCGACTATCAGAATACGATATCCTTGCCGGTTTAATCTTCGATTTTTGGGTATCGTACCGATCAGTGGGAAGTCTTCAAACTGTAAAATGCTCTGCTCGATATTTTCAGCCAGCTTAAGAGCGGCAGTAGGATTATCGTTAGCGATATAATCAACAATTTCGGCCAGATCCTGCTCTGCTGCCTCAGTGATACTAATTAAATGCTTAGGCATGGATACGGCTCCTTAAGCTTGCCATAACATCACGGAACGGGCGACTTTTTCCGGCGCGGCTTTGTTCTTCGGCCTCATCCAGCTTGTCATAAAGGTCTAATAGGGCTTGCTGTTCTTCAAAAAGCTGCTGGCTCATGATGACTAAATGCCCGTTACCGTTCTTGGTGATAAAAACCGGCTTCTGCTCTTTTATGCAAATCTCCTCAATCTCTGGAGTTTTGTTCTGCAAATCGGAAACGGGACGAATTATTGGCATATCGAACACCTCGCAATAAATTTTACATTATCATTATATCATAATTTTGACAAAAACTAGGTGTGCCGAAGAAGTGGTAAAATCGAAAGTCCATTATCATGTTACTAGAATTCATTGTACGCGAGAACCACTTATTTTTCCTTATTATCAAAACATAATATCTGCTCATTAGTTAAGATGTCTAAAAGGATTTCCTGCTCCACCTTTCTATCGTTTTTTTCCATAGCTTCCATTAACTTTATTAGTATCGGGTTATCTACTTTAAGATTTTGCAACAGGTGCTTATCTCCAGATGATAGATAGCCTTCAGAATAAACTACCGCACAATCCTTCCTTTCATACAACCCCCGCCTTAAAACCTCTTCAAAGATTGTTTTGTTCTCTACTATTAAAATAGTCTCGGCATTATTTATAAGAACCACAAATTCTTTTATACACTCGTCTGACAGAAAGATCGCTGGAAAACCCCGGTAAGAATAAGTGAAATCTCCCGATATCCAACAGCCGGTGGCGTGGGGGTAAATCCCTAGTGGTCTTGTCTTTCCTTCGCCCTTTTGTATTTCTACGCACCGTACCGGCGGTGCTTTGTACTGGTTGCCCTATTTAAAAATACTCCCTTCATAGTAACAATTCTATTATTTTCAACTGCCTACTACAAAGGGAGCATATCATGAAATTAAAGAAAGGGGTTGTTTTTTGAGCAGAACCCTTTTTTGTCTTCTATGCAGGCGCAAGGCTGTCCTCCCGTTTACTTGGCTTGAGCGAGATAGGTCTGGAAGGTCAGGGACCAATTTCCCACATAATATTGTCCCAAAGCCCATTCAGCCATGATGACTTCTTCGCCCTCTTGTAAGGGGATCCTTTCCAAAGGGTGTTCTTCCAGGTTTCCCTGATACATTCCATAAACAATAATTTCTTTGTTCGTGACCACCAGCGCCAGATCTTTATTCGGTGAAATTAAGACATCAATCGCATTGGGAACATGATTTTTCACCCGGGACCAGGGGATATTTAGCTGATTATAGAAGACGACTTGGCTCGGCGCCAGGAGATCAATATCGTAATCCGCCGTTACCAAGACATTGTTTTGGGGATAACTTAACCGGCCTTTAAGGATCCAATATCCCTTTTTTCTGGCCAGGCCAAAATTCTCTTCATCCGCCGAACCCGCCTGTTTCACTTGGAGTTGCTCCAGCAGGTTTTGTTTCCCCTGTTCCATGGGCGTAAGCGCACCTGGTCCGGCCAGATCGGTAATCTTCACCGCTTTCATGCCAGGCAAACTATCAACGGTGAAGATGTGCAGCTTACTTTCCTCCTTGATGCTGCCGTCGCTCACGGATGTTTGTTTTACCGTTTCTTCGATGGAAACATAATCATTACCGATATAGTGAATCCGGCGGTGAATATAACCTTCCTTTTCCTCCCAGCTTGAAGAAGCCAGGGACGGTTCGAAATCTTTCTGTTTTTCCTCTCCTAAAATATGCTCAACGATTAAAAAATCCTCCTCTTTTTTCTCCTCTTTTTTTCTGACAACCTCAAGCTCATAAAAACCGCTTTTGCGAGGGAAGACAATCACGTTTGTCGCTAACACAGGGGCCAGTTTTTGATCTTCCAGGGCCAGCCAAAGAGTGCGGTAATGTTCACCCTGACGACCCTGCCGGTCCTGATCAGAAGCGCGCAGTCCGAGCAGGACACCTGTATGTCTACTGGCGGTTTCTGTCAAGTTGCCGATTTCCAAGATATCCGTGGTCTCGGAGGAAGAGAAGACCGTGGCGTCCACATCGTCGGAGATTTTCTTGACCAGATAGCTGTTGTTAAAAAGAGTCAGTAACAATTTGTCGTCATCTTCCCGCAGCAATTCACACCAAAACAAATGATTGTCGGAAAGGGTGATTACCTCAATTTCCGGGTTTCCAAAACGGAATTCCTCCGGTAAGGCATGCTGCTGAGAGAGCAGGTAAGTTTTCGCCTCGACTCTTTTTACTCGATAGCGGGGATGGGGCAAAAGATACTCACCCAACAACACATTGCTCTCCGCAAAATAAAGGTTTTTACCTACCCAATTTTGGGCAAGTTCCTGGTTGGCGGCCGTACTCTCCTTCAGGAGGGAAACGATCTGCCAGGTGCCTTGCAGGGGTGGCTGTCGATTTTGGGGAGGGACCAGCCTGAGGGTAAAATCTGCATTCCGGCCGATAAAGCCGCCGGCCTGGAGGCCTAGAAACCCTACCAGAAGCAATAAGAGAAAGATAGCTCCCCATACTTTCTTCACTTTACGTTCACCGCTTCCCGGAGAGGTAACGTAATGGTAATGCGTGTGCCCTGGCCAACCCTACTATTGATCTCCAGTTTTCCCTGCATCAGCCGGATAATTTCATCAGAGATAGAGAGGCCGATCCCATTCTGCGATTTACTGGATTTCCCCTTATAAAACTTCTCTTTCACTCGGGGGAGCTCCTCTGGGGCAATCCCGCACCCATTATCCTCAATATAAAAGTAATAACACTCGTGATCGGAGACGGCGGTCAGGGAGACTTGCCCGCCGGCAGCTGTAAATTTGAAAGCGTTGTCCAGCAGATTCAGCAATACTTGCTTCAAGCGGTTTTCATCGGTGTAAAGGAAAGGGTTATCAGCCGCATACCCGACCTGAAAATCTATTTCTTCCCGTAAAGCTCTGGGAGCTAATTGGATCCGCAGGTTTTCACAAAGGTCCGCAATATTCACCTTGTCTTTTTTTAAGGTAATCGTCCCGGATACAAATCCGGAGAAATCCAAAAGCTCGGTCACCATATGGGTTAGCCGGTCACTTTCCTTTTCAATAATGTCCAGGCCGTCCTGTAAGAGCTCTTTGTTTTCATAACCCTGTCTGAGCGTGACAGCCCACCCTTTAATCGAAGTTAAAGGTGTGCGTAATTCGTGGGAAACCGAGGAAATAAAATTATTTTTTAGTGCCTCCTTCTTGATAATCTCACTGGCCAGGTAATTTAGCGTGGCGGCGAGTTTCCCGATTTCATCTTGTGACTTATGGGCGCTTTTCACCCGAAAGTTCCCTCTGGCCATTTCTTCCG
This sequence comes from Pelotomaculum sp. PtaB.Bin117, assembly GCF_002067195.1. Taxonomy (NCBI): domain Bacteria; kingdom Bacillati; phylum Bacillota; class Clostridia; order Eubacteriales; family Desulfotomaculaceae; genus Pelotomaculum; species Pelotomaculum sp. PtaB.Bin117. The sequence continues at coordinate 4,003 of NZ_MVQM01000170.1, forward strand.
CGACTAGGATTACTTTCTTGAGCGGATCCGTAACGGTCTTGGCTAAAATAATACTCACCAACCCGGAGAAAAGAATGACCAGCCCACCAAAAGACAAGTATCTGTAAGCGATGTTCCTGATTTCTTCGTTTACTTCCCTTAAGGAAGCGACAAACCGTAAGACCCCCACCTGCTCTTTCGCTACCACGATCGGGCACGCGGCAGCCATGACTTTTTCCGTATCGTAGGGAACGCGCCCCACCCAAAGCCCTTGCTCTCCCTTCAAGGCCTGCCGGACATCATCCATTTCCGTAACAGAGTCGGCTAGGTAGCCCAGGGAATTCATTAAGACGCGGCCGTCCATATCAATGATTTCTACCTGAGCCGTTACTTGTTTCCAAAATGTATCCATATCATTGAGGACATTTTCCTGCAGGGTCGCATCGGAAAAGTACCGGACATAGAGATCCGTAGAGGTTTGCAGCCGGTTTACCAAAATGTTTTCCAAATTTTTATTATAGTTCTGCCGGATGCTCGAAATTAAAAAAAATTCCAAAACGAGCACAGTAATCACGATGATGAACATAAAATTCAAGATAACTCTACTCTTGATACTTATAGGTGCTCCCCTCCCCCTTCAACCGGTAGCCCACTCCCCAGACTGTTTCTATCCACTGGGGAGCAGAGGGATCTTCTTCCAGCTTTTCCCGTATTCTGCGGATATGGACATCCACTGTTTTCAGATCACCAAAATAATTCCGTCCCCAAACGCCATTCATGATTTCGTTCCGGCTGAATGCTTTCTTGGGATTGCTCAGGAAGACTTTCATGATGGCAAATTCCGTGGGCGTTAATTCTATTTCCCGGCCACTTTTATAGAAATGCTGCCCTTCCAGATCCAGCATGAGCCGCCGAAAAAAAATACAATTTGTTTTTGCAGGAGGAGGACCGGGCAGTTTGCGCAAATTAGCTCGAATTCTGGCGATAAGCTCCAAAGGGTTAAAGGGTTTGACCATATAGTCATCGGCTCCCAGATCCAACCCCATTATTTTATCCATATCCTCCCCTTTGGCCGTTAACATGATAATCACGATCTGCGGCATCAGCCGCCTGATCTGCATACATACTTCAAAGCCGTCCATGGATGGGAGCATTACATCTAAAATGACCACATCAGGGGTAAAGGTTTTGGCCATCTCCAGGCCTGTTTCCCCGTCCTCAGCCTCGAGTACCTCAAAATTATTTCTATGTAAATTAATGGCGATAAATTTCCGGATAGAGATTTCATCTTCCACGATCAATACTTTCGCCTGGTCTGCTTGCATGGAGGCTCACTCCCACACTTCTCTTTTCCAGGCTATTGTACTATAAATTTAAAGCCATTTTCCAAAGAATTTTTTTTTTGGCCTAAACTGTAACTTTTTTGTAACCAATCTTAATGACTTTGTAAATCAATGTCGAATGAAAGGGAATAAAATGAAAGAGAAAACAGATTGTTTTTTTGAATTTTTTCCGGAAGGGAGATTCCCGCGCTGTGGAAAGCAGTTCTTACAGAAGACAATATTCTTCTTCGCCTCCGGCGTATTTTCGCCTTGCGCTGGTGCTCCTTTTGCTTGCTGTGGCCTTGGGCGCCTTGGCTGCTTTTTTCCGTCCGGCTTATACCAACGGAATGCAGGACAGCAGTACGCCCGCAACGTCCCCGGAGGCCGGGTCCCCACCGGCGGAGCAGCCCATCACCGGGCCTACAGCATCAGCGCCAGACCGGCGGGATGAGGTTCCGGTTCCCCCGGTGGCCGGTGCCTATGATTATAGCCGACCCGTGCCGGCAGCTGAAGTTGCCGTTACGGACGACTACTTCCAGGACAGCGTTTTTATCGGCGACTCCCGGACCAAAGGCTTCCAAATGCTCAGCGGCCCCCGGAAGGCCACCTACTATACTTCTACCGGCTTAAAGGTGGATACGATCTTAACCAAGCCGGTGGTGAAAGCTGCCGACGGCAAAAAAACGACCATTATGGAAGCTTTGCGCCAGGAATCATTTAAGAAGGTCTATATTATGCTGGGCATCAACGAGCTGGGCTGGGCTTACAGCGACTTGTTTATCAAAAAATATGGTGAAGTCATTGCGGAGATCCAAAAAATTGAGCCGGAGGCGGAAATTTACCTCCAGTCCATCCTCCCGGTCTCCGAGCAAAAATCCCAAAGCGATCAAGTTTTTAATAATACCAACATCAGCAAGTATAATGGGTTAATTCGACAAATGGCCGCGGAAAAAAGCCTTTACTATCTGGACGTGGCCCAATGTGTTCTTGATCAAGAGGGAAACCTGGCCAGTGACGCCTCCACCGACGGGATCCACCTGAATAAAGATTATTGCGATCGCTGGCTCGCTTATCTTAAGCTTCATTATGTTGCTCCATAACAATTTTTGCTGGGGGAGAGTGGTGTGGAAATGCACAGGACGGGTGGCTTGTTGCTTATGGTGTTTTTGGTGATCATGATGGCTCTGCCTGGCTGCAACAAGGCCGATACTGATTTTACTTTGGATGTGGATGCATGTGCCGAAACACTCCGGGAGACCATTGCCTTTCAAGACACCCTGACCGCCATTAGCGACCAAATGATCGCCGTTATTTATCCCATCGACGCGCAGGATGTCGTAAAACAAAAGGTGTATGTCAGCAGCGGTGCGACTGCAGAAGAAATTGCGGTTTTTGAGGCTGTAGATGTTGCCGCCGCCCAAAGAATTGAAACTGCTGTTTGGCAACGAGTCGCCGACCAGAAAACAAGTTTTCAGGATTACGTGCCCTCAGAGTTGCCCAAACTTGCCGACCCTTTTCTTTCGGTGAACGGCAAATATGTCATCCTTTGTATTTCGGGCCACAATGAAGCAGTAAAAACGGAGTTGAACAAGCTTTTTAATAAGCAGGGGGAAAAACTATCCCGGGGCGACAAAGGACAACCATACCATGGTCTTTAGCAGCCTATTCTTTCTTTTTGCCTTTTTGCCACTCGTCTTGTTACTTTATTATACCGTTCCGCACCGTTACAGAAATTTCATCTTGTTCGTCTCCAGTTTAATTTTTTATGCCTGGGGCGAACCCGTCTATATTCTGTTGATGTTCTTTTCCACTCTAATCAACTACGCGCACGGTCTGCTGCTGACCAGGTCCGGAGAGAAAAAGAATAAGTCCCGGTTGGTCCTGATCTCCGCCCTGGCCACCAACTTGGGCTTATTATGTTTTTATAAGTACTATGACTTTTTGCTGGAGTCCATCAATAGTGTCCTGGGTACATCCTTGGCGGTTCTGGGGTTGCCGCTGCCACTGGGCATCTCCTTTTATACCTTTAAGGCGATTTCCTACATCATTGATCTTTACCGGGGCGCCGGACCTGCCCCGCGAAATTTCATTGATTTCGGCACTTATGTCTCGCTCTTTCCGCAACTGCTCGCAGGTCCCATCGTCCGGTACCAAACGGTCTCCGCACAATTAAGGCAGAGAAGGGAAGGATTTGCTGGTTTTGGGGAAGGGGTCAGGCGGTTTGTGGCCGGACTGGGGAAGAAGGTATTGCTGGCGAACAATCTGGGCTTCTTTTGGGCCCAAATTCAGCAAGCTCCGCCCTCTGAACTAACCATCTGCACAGCTTGGCTGGGGATTATTGCTTTTGCTTTGCATATCTATTTTGATTTCAGCGGTTATTCGGATATGGCTATCGGTTTAGGCAAAATGTTCGGTTTCACCTTTCCGGAAAATTTCCAATATCCCTACATTTCCCAGAGTATCACCGAGTTTTGGCGGCGCTGGCATATCTCCCTGGGAACCTGGTTCCGGGATTATGTCTATCTTCCCCTGGGAGGAAACCGCTCCGGCAAGCTGGCGCTCTACAGAAATTTGTTTCTGGTCTGGTTCCTGACGGGCTTGTGGCACGGAGCCAGTTGGAATTTTGTGCTCTGGGGGCTTTACTACGGCCTTATTCTAGCGCTGGAGAAAACTTTCCTTTTTAAATGGCTCTCCCTGGCCCCCCGCTGTCTCTGCCATGCTTACGCCGTTTTGCTGATCCTGCTGGGGTGGGTGTTGTTCGCCTTTGCTCACTTACCCGCAGGCCTTGCCTATCTGCAAGTATTGTTTGGCCTCCACGGCAGGGGATTTTGCGATCAGCAGGCTCTTTATTATCTTTCTACTCAGGTCGTTTTAATCCTTATTGCCTCCCTGGCCTCGACACCGTTCAGTAAACATGTGCAAGAAAAACTGCTCGCCAGGTCAGCAGCATGCTATTATACCGCGGCCACGCTCTCCTGTTTGATGGTGCTGCTCCTTTCCACAGCTTATCTGGTTGATTCAACCTATAACCCGTTTTTTTATTTTCGTTTTTAAACAAACAGCAGGGGGTGGCCTTATGCAACTTTTCAATAAGATCTTAACCGTCATGATGCTGACCTTCTTGGCCGTCTTCTTCTTGCTGTTTATGATACTGCCCCACCGGGATTTTTCAGAAAGGGAAAACCGTATGCTGCAAAAAAAGCCTGCCCTCTCGCGGGATAATCTGATCTCCGGCAAATTCAGCCATGCCGCTGAAGATTATCTCACCGACCACTTTGTTTTCCGGGATACGTGGGTCGGCCTCAAATCCGCCGCGGAGCTTATCCTGCAAAAAAAGGACAACAACGGCGTGTACTTTGGCCGAGACGGCTACCTGCTGCAGAAGCCGGAAAAACTCAACACGGCCTTCTTGGCGGCAAATATCGCGGCCCTCAACCAATTTGCCGCAACCCTTCCGGCTCCGGTGTATCTCCTTTTGGCCCCGACCTCCGCGCAAGTTTTGGACGACAAGCTGCCGCGGTTTGCGGCACCTCAGCAAAATCTCGACCTGTTTGCTCTGATCAAAAAGCAACTCGGCCCCGACATCCGCTTGATCGACACTTATCCGGCCCTTGCCGCGCACAAGCAAGAATATATTTATTATAAAACCGATCACCACTGGACCTCCCTGGGAGCATATTATGCCTACCGGGAGGCAGGAAGGGTGATGGATTTTCCAGCCCTGGATTTAAACGATTTTAACCTTGAACCGGCCAGCGACAATTTTTACGGCACCCTTTATTCTAAAAGCGGTCATCGTTTTCTGCAGCCTGATTCCATCCATCTCTTCCACCCCAAGCGAGAGCTTGCTTGCCAAGTCGACTACATCAATGAGCAAAGAACCGGCAACAGTCTGTATGCCAGAGAGCATTTACTGCAAAAAGACCAGTACGCCGTTTTTCTTGATGGCAACCACGCGCTGACGAGGATTACCACGCTCAAGAAAACAGGCCGGAAACTTTTGATTATCAAGGACTCCTACGCTAATACTTTAGTTCCTTTTCTCGCCAATCACTACGACGAAATTTATCTTATCGACCTGCGCTACTTCAACGCGCAGCTTAAGCCCTATCTGGAGCAATACGGGTTCAAGGAAATATTGCTGATCTACAATACCCTCTCTCTGGCCGAAGATTCTTCCTTACGTAAAATAGGGAGTTAATTAGGGGGTCAGCCCTTGACATTGGACAATGGCATAATACTTGCCTTACTCCCGGCTGTCCAATGTCAAGGGCTGACCCTTTGTACTCTTTGTACTCTTCCAGCCAGCTGTTCAAACTCTTTTTTACCAAAACCAAATCTTGTCATTTTTCCCACTCCCAGGCGTAAAGCTCCTGTTGCCGTGAAGTTTTCTTCCGGTGGAAACACGAACGTCGACCGCCTGAGAGGAGAAAAGAAGTATTTTTTCTGCAATTTTATAAAATTAAAATATAAACCAGGCAAAAAAAAATAAGTCAATTAGACAATAACAATAATTAACTTACTTCGACAAAACGTTATGAAAAGTCAAGTAATAAAAGATGCCTCTGTACGGCAAACTATCCAGGAGGTGATTTACAATGCCAAAGGATAGCCAGCCAGACAATAAAAGCGCACGGAAGAAAAAAAGCAACGGACAAACTCCAATAACACATGAAAACCAAAATCAAAATCCCAACGCGAAGAAAAAGTCCATCCCCAATGACGATGTTTGAGGTGATTATATGGCGAAAAAGGGAATGGCCCGACCTGAACGGACACATACGCAGCCACGCAATGACGCTCCTCCGGTACCCGAAATCCAGGGCAAAGCAAAACATGGTAATGAGCATGCCCGCCCCATTATTGCCGGTACGGCCTCTCCAAATCTTAAGGTTTACCATAAACTAAAAGGCGATGGCTCTGTCGGTGATCCCCAAAAATAAACCCACCTTTGGTGGGTTTTGTTTTCCTGGTGGAGCTAAGGGGGATCGAAAGGGGTTCAATGCGCCAAAATACTCTGCCATTCTCTGCGATTAAAGAGGATTCGCAACACATGGACTTCCCGCTTTTCATCATTAATAATATAGAATGCGATATAGTGCTCAACCGGGAGCTTGCGAATTCCCATCGCGGCAAACTGCTTGTCCTGAACAAGGCTGTGCCGCAAGGGCATTTGCGCTAATGTCAAAATCTGCTCTTTGATGGATCTATAAATCCGCGCGGCATTCATTGGCTCTTTCAAGGTATCCGTTATGTAATTAAGAATTGCCCGCAAATCCTTCTGAGCAGGCAATTCAATAACAATTTTATACTTTGTCAAAACCAAACTCCCTCTCGATTTCTGCGAACACATCCTCCGCAGGACGCCCTGTTCCTTTTTTAATTGACCTCATTCCTTCATCCAACAGCTGGTATAGTTCATGTCTTCCGCTTAAACGCTCATATTCGGCGTTGGATAATACAACTAAATCCCCTGTCCCATTCTTGGTGATAAATACCGGCTCATTATATTTATTGCAGAACTCTGAGATTTCATTATATTTATTGCGCAAGTCTGAACTTGGCCTAATAGTTGCCATAACAACACCTCCGAAATTATCTACTCATATTTTATCAAAATATTGATATGCAGTCAAATAAAAAGCATGGAAAGTTAGGTCAAAAAAGATGCCAGATTAGTGGTTGATAATAATTCGATAGTTTACATTGTAGTATCAGTCGCTCTTTATGAATGGTTTAACCGCCCGGAAAGAAAGGTACCCATACGTTGCATTTTTATATCTCTTAAAAACGCCGCCATTATAAACTACAATATATGCTTGATCAGAATCGGTTTCGCCTTGAGCCCAATAATAAATAATTTGAGAATAGGTATCCCAAAGAGGAGTCTCCTTATCCGGGATTTTTTCATAGGAAGCTTTTTCGGTTTTAGCATCCCAAAAACCACCGGCATTTTCATTGTGCAGCATCATGGAACGCACCGCCTCATCCACAGATTTGAGATTCGTCATAGTTCTTTTTAATATGTGTGGCTAACCTTTTTAAGTCTTTTTCAACATGAGCATATTGTGGATTTAAGATTCCATTATCTAATCTGTACCACGTATTGTTATCCAGATAACGACCATAAACAAAAATTGCATTTTCGAATCCTTTCGGTATATCTATCTTTTCTTCATCTGAGAGAATGAAATGCCCTTCTATAACGCTAAATTTACTTGGGTAAAGAGAACGCAACAGCCGAGCTGGGGCTTAGTTTAGTACCATCAAAGTGTAGATGTTAATCCATTTAAAAATGGCTTAACATTTGCACTTATTTTTCTTGCGTATAACTTGAAAAGAGCAATCAACCTGGAGGGACAAGGAAATTGATAGAAGTAATGCAGGGATAATGCATTAAATCCCTCCTTTTTTATCCAAAAAAAACCGCAAAACGCACTAAAATTTATTCGCAAAAATGCTGAAAAGCCTTGCGGCGCAAGACTTTTTAGACGAATTGTGGCGGAGGAGGTGGGATTCGAACCCACGTGCCACTTCCATGACAACCGCATTTCGAGTGCGGCGCGTTACAGCCTCTTCGCTACTCCTCCGTGTATAATTATTCAGTTTTTATGCACCTATTACTCGATTTCGAGTCGAGCGCCTTCGACCAACTCGGCCATCTCTCCGGATACTTTTTTCTCCCTCAATTCTTTAAAGAAAAGCTGGATAATAGTCCGGCATTCTTCTTCCAGGACTCCCGCTAAAACTTCAACACGGTGGTTGAAGTGTGGCTGCCTCACCACGTCTATAACCGAATCGACCGCACCGGCTTTGGGATCAGCCACACCGTAAACCAGCATTTTCACCCTGAATTGCACCAGGGCTCCGGCACACATGGGACATGGTTCAAGCGTCGAGTAAATAATAGCGTCGTTCAACCGCCAGTCGCCCAGGCGCTCTGCCGCCTCTTTTAGCGCCAGCATCTCCGCATGGGCGGAACTATCTTTTAAAGTCTCGCGCAGGTTATGACCCCGCCCGATAATTTCACCGTTTAGCACTACTATTGCGCCAACCGGCACCTCACCTACGGCATAAGCTTTTTCCGCTTCCGCCAGAGCTGCGCGCATGTAACCGGCGTGATCCAACGGCACCTGCTCCTTAAAATCCCGTGATAATTTTTCTATCTCCCACGACATCGACATTATAGCATAGTGCGCGGCTATTGACAACAACAGCCATAATCATTTGCCGTCGTCACTATTCCGCACTGTAAATTCATTTATTTTACTCGCGGCCTAAACATTGACGTTAAATTAATATGATTCCAAAGTTAGATATTGATGCGAATAATAAAAAATGGTAAAATAATATAGAAAAAGGAGGGATTTCTGTGGCTGCTGACACAATTGGCACTGTAAAAGCGTTTTTGGGTATGAAGCAAGTCAAATTGCAGCAGGATGTACAGGTGGATATCCTGAAGAAGATTATGAATCAAGAAAAGCAGGCCGCCCGAGAGATGTTGGAAACCATGCCTCCGGTTTCACCGAGTCTTTCTCATCTTGGCAATAATTTAGATATATATATTTAAACGGCAAAACGTGTTTGCCGTTTATTTTTCGTCCTCCCTTTATTTTCCTTAAAACCATTCAGCTCAAAATATTTTTATTTATCAGCAAGTTCACCCGCTGCCTGCGGCAAGTTATCCGGCGTTAAACAAGAAATCTGGTTAAAAGCGCCTTATCAGCCTTCCTTTCCAGTTGAAATAAGTCTATCCCCGGCGGAGGGATTTTATAACGCTGAATCTCATGTCGTTAAAATGAGTGAGGATTACAATAAATTTTATGGTTTTGCCATCCCGAAAAATTTCACAAAGACACAGGAGAGACAATTCTTGCGCGCACCCTATGCGGCAAACGTGTTGTTTATCGCAGACAATCTCGCCGCCCAGACCGCTTTGATAAATTTTTCAGCAGGCGGGGTAATGGTCTATCTCGTGCCTAAACTTGAGAAAACTCTGGCTTCAGGCAAAGAAATAACTATTAGTGTAAATATTGACAGCATTCCCCTGCAAATACCGGTGTATTTTTCCTGGAAAAAAAGCTACGACAACATACCTTTTGCCGGATTTATGTATCAAAAGCTGGATAATACCATGCAAGATGTCATAGCCGGCTTGGCTAAAAAAATTCAAGAAACAAATAAGCTCTTTTTCATATTGTAAATTCCCACTCACAGTTATATTCATCCGCATGGTCGTTGTCCGGATGACAAGTTAGACAACGAGTCTTGATGCGGGAGTCAACAGTGCTCGCAAAACCGGAGTATTCAATAATACCCACCGGCTTGCATGGAAAATTAGGCATGCCCTTCCACTTCCTTGTCGCTTGCACCCGGCAGGTGGTCATTCGGTAAATCAATTTATTTTCGCTTAGTTCCACAATTTCCTTTTCATTGAGAAAAGAGTACTGTCTTAATTGCAGCGCTTTTACCAGGGCGGGCAAGCCTCCGTTCGGTGGAATCTTGTGTAATTTCATGATCCTGACGGCTTCTATCTGAGCGAATCTATCCCATGCCTGGGCATCCATTTCAACAGCCTCTTCCATGCCATACTTATTCTCCACACACTGGAACCAAACACCATCGTGTGCCAGCCAGCGCTTGGACATATCCTGGACCAGTGCTATTAATTCTTCTTTACTAAATAATTCGAGCGTCTTCAAGCCATCCAACTTCATGGAATAAACCTCCGCTACAATGATCTAATTAAACAATATTATAACATCTGAGTGGCACTATTCAACGAAAAGTGGAAAGTTATTAATTAGGCAGTGGACACAGGCGCTAGCTCACTCGATAATATCACGCGCGCGTCAACTACCAAACATTGATCAGGATAGGCTAATACCGGATTGAAATCCAGTTCACAAATCTCCGGCATTTCTTTTACTACAAAACGACAGCCGCGCCAAAGCAGCGATCGTTCACGAGAGCGTGTTGCCGTTATTTATGGAAGTAAAGGAGCAATTCAAGTATTTGAAGCACATGATCGTGATAGGCAATGCAGGCCCCGGACAGTTAAGAAGAAAGGCGTATGGAAAAACCACACGCCTCTTCTTATCCATCACGCATGCTTCAGCACTATTTTTAGATCCTGAAGCTTTTTACTTCTTTAGAAACGCCTTTCACTTCAAGAACGTGCACGGCGCAGGCAATGCAGGGGTCAAAGGCGCGGACTATGCGCACCAATTCAATCGGATTGTCCGCGTCCTTGACCGGGGAGCCCACCAGAGCCTCTTCTATCGGCCCACGCTGCCCTTTGTCATCCCTGGGCCCGCCATTCCAGGTAGTCGGCACAACTGCCTGGTAGTTTCCGATACGGTAGTCCTTAACCGTAATCCAGTGCCCCAGAGCGCCGCGCGGAGCCTCATGTAACCCCACGCCGGACCCTTCTTTAGGGACGTTAAACGGCGCGAAGGCCGGCTCTCCGGGCACCAATTGATCCAACCACCCGGACATGGCATGGGCAACCTGACCGGATTCCAAAGCGCGCGCGAAATGCCGCCCAAGCACTGAAAAACCTTTTTCCCCCAAATCGATAACTTCTTTTTGTTTATTTACAATCTGGCGGGCCAGCGGTCCCACTTCATACGGCGTTCCTTCGTAACGCGGCGCCTTTAACCAGGAATATGCGCCCTTCTTGCCGGGAGCCGGTTCGGTCATCCCTTCCCCGGGATACTTGCCGGTAGTGCTGTCATTGAACCAGGAATACTTTACTTCTTCAGTTATCTTCTTCTCGTCAACCGGCAAGAACTGGCCGTTGATATAGCGGCCGCGCCTAAACAACTGTTTTTGCCCGTCCGGATCATCTTCATCGGTCAGCCTGATCCCGCCGTAGGACAGCATGTTCTTACAGCCTGTCCCGATGCTGAACCCGTCATCGCCGTAGACTCCCGCCACCGCCAGCACATCCGGAATATACACGTCATCAACGAAAGCGGTTATTTCCCGCAGATACTGCCTGAACTGGGTGATTTTTTCAGCCGTCACCGTTTCAGTCACGCCGCCCGCGGTAAACACCGTGACGTGGGGCATTTTGGCCCCAAAGACCGCCAGCATCTCCTGCGCTTTTTTGCGGATGTCCAGAGCCTTGATGTAATGCTGCACCGCCAGGTCGTTAATAGCTTTCGGCAGGCGGTAATCGCCCTCATAACGGGGGATAAAAGGCGCCGTATCAGGACCCTTGACATAATCCAAAGCCGCCAGGTGATAAAAATGCAATATATGGGACTGTAAATAATTCGCCCCCTGGATTAAATTGCGGACGATCCTGCCGTTCGGCGGGGGCTTTACGCCAAAAGCGTCATCAAGACACAGCATCGAGGCCGTGCCGTGGGCAATCGGGCAAACCCCGCAAATCCGCTGCATAATATGACAGGCGTCGCGGGGATCGCGGCCGTTTAGAATTAGTTCGAGTCCCCTGAATAATGTCCCGCTTGACTTGGCGTCAATAACTTTTCCGCCGTCTACTTCCACTTCAATTTTCAAGTGTCCTTCAATCCGGGTTACCGGATCAATTATAATTCGTTGTGCCACTTTATACTTTTCACCCCTATCAAACTAGTATTGCCTTAACTAGCTAGTTTTCTTCTTTTCCGGAAATTCTATTTTCAGGTTCGGCACAACCGGCGCGTAAGTAACCTTTTCTTTATTCGTCAGGGGATATACGCCGTAGAAAGGCGCGCTTTGATCAGGAAAAGTAGGTTCTGAACAAGCCTGACACGGAGCTCCGGCTTTTATGCACCAGTTCACATTATTGTTCCAGCCTCGCTTATAGCAGTCCGACGTGGCCACAAAACCCTTGCAGCCCAAAAAAGCCAGACACCCTTCATCGCCGATATGCTGGGCGAATCTACCGGCATCAAAGTACTGCCGCCGGTAACAATTATCGTGAATCGGTTCAGGATAGAACATCTTGGGACGTCCGAACTTGTCCAATTCAGGGATTTTACCGTATTTCAACACATAAACAACCGTACCCAGGAAATGATCGGGATGCATCGGGCATAAAGAAAGGTTAATGACCGGTTTATCTTTAACCACTTGATTCACACCCACCACCCCGGTAGGATTGGGCGCCGCGGCGGGGATACCGCCATATGAGGCGCAGCTGCCGGCCGCGATAACGGCTTTGGCCGTCATGCCAAGGGTAGTCACAGCCTCCAGCATGGTTAATTCTTTGTTGTTTTTCTCCGCGATGGTGCAGTATACACCCTTCTCCTTGGTGGGAATGCCGCCTTCAACCACTAGGATGAACTGATTATTGTATTTTTGCGCCATTTCATCAAAAACCTCCGCGACAAGATGACCTTGCCCGGCACTAATATTAGGATGGTATCTTAAACTAATCACATCTAGCAGCACCTTTTCAATCGCCGGCTCAACACTGTTCAGCAATGAAATGGAGCACCCCGTACAGCTGGCTCCCTGCAGCCAGATTACCGGAGGTTTGCCGTCGGCCGCGAAGGCCAGTGTTTCTTCGAGTTCGGGCCCAAGCATAGTGATTAGACTTGCCCCGGCTGCCGAAGTCATGCAGAGTTTAATAAATTCACGCCGTGTTAAACCCAAATCCTTCTCCCTCCTTAAATAGTTATATAATAAATAAAAATATTAAAAAATGGGTCTGCACCTCCCGCCCAAGAAGAGTTAAATTTCTTTATCAGAAAAAAGATAACAAAAAACTTTGCCTCACTGAAAAAAGGGCAAAGTTTACCTCACTTGCAAATGAGCACAACTAAACGGTAACTGCCGATAAAACTAACGCTCACTTATAAGCATAGAATGTTAAACCATGCTCTCCTTTCCGTAACAGGAGGCATACCAGTTTCCCGGTATACCCGATGGCCGGCGGCCATGGTCAGGCATCCAAACCCAAGGTCAAGGATACATGACTCGGAGAATATTATATTTTATTTTTAATTCGCTAAAAAAAGTTTTTTCCCTTTTATTTAATAAAAAAATTTGTCGTCTGGTCAATCTCCTTTTTAATTAAACGCACCAGGGAAGGCAGTGCCTCATTGACCGCAGGGGAAAGTTGCTCACTAAAGGCGATTTCCCCCGGTTGAATACCGTAAATAACTGTCGGCGGCAATTTTCCGAGCTTGTCCGCCGCGTAAAACACCTCTTGCAGATTCAAATCGTGCAGGGAGATAATTTGCCCGGAAGAGTTAAAAGCTATTTCCTCCGCAGGTATGCGAAATATGGCGCCCGGTTCCTCCCCGGCTTCCAGGCAGTCGATGATAATGGCATAGTCGGCGTCCTCCAGCCAATACAGCAAATCAATCCCCGCCGTACCGCCGTCCACTATTTCCACATTGGCAGGGAAAGAATCTTTTTTCAGTTCGTTAACCGCGTGAATGCCGGCTCCCTCGTCACCAAGCAGCAAGTTGCCCACACCAATGACCACAATCCTTTTTTCTCCGGCCATAAAACACCTCCCCATCAACAGATGCGCGGCAGGGGTGCGCCGGCCATCATATTTAGCTGTCTGGCGCCTCCCAGCGCGGTCCTTAAATAAACATTTCCTTTCCCGGCCTGGATATCGCCGATCCGGCAGGCATACTCCGCCGACAAGTCTTGCCTGAGATATCTCAAGAGCTCATCCGCTTCTCCCGCCGCCACTACCACGAGAAATTTACCCTCGTTAGCCAGGTAGAGGGGGTCCAGACCAAGCAGTTCGGTAATGCCTTTAACATTGTCTTCCACCGGCAAAGCCGCCTCGTCCAGCCAGAAATCCACTCCCGCGGACATGGCGATTTCTTTCGCGTTGGTAGCCAAGCCGCCCCTGGTTAAATCGCGCATCAGCTTGATCCCTTTAAATCGCTTCAGCATCTCTGTAATGATTATGCTTAGCGGGGCGCAGTCGCTGACAACCTGGCTGTCCAGGCCGAGCGCCTCCCGCTGCAGCAATATGGACAGGCCGTGATTGCCCAGGCAGCCGTTAACCAGCACCTTGTCGCCGGGCTCCAAACGCTGGTAGCCCAAATTGGCCCCGGGCAGCAGGTAGCCAACTCCCGTTGTCGTTATATAAACCTTGTCCGCCTGCCCACGGCCGACGACTTTAGTGTCTCCGGCGATTATTTGCACACCGGCGTCGCGGCAGGTGCGCGCCATGGAGGCGATTATTTTCTCCAAGTCGGCGAATGAGAAACCCTCTTCTATAATAAAAGAGGCGGTCAGGTAAAGCGGCTGCGCCCCGCTTACCGCCAAATCGTTAATCGTGCCGCAAACAGCCAGCTTGCCGATGTCGCCGCCCGGGAAAAAAACCGGATCCACCACGAACGCGTCGGTGCTGATCGCCATCCGCCCCGGTTCCGAAGAAAAAACGGCCGCGTCAGTTAAACTGTCGAGCAAATCATTTTTAAAGTACCGCAAGAAAAAATCCCGCAGGAGTTGGTGGGTGAGCAGTCCCCCGTCTCCGTGGGAGAGCAAAACGATGTCCCTGTCTTTTTCTTCAGCCATTTCTTCACTCCCTGTCAGTATCTTTGCATCACCATCAAATGGAATCTATTTATTTCAGAACAGAATTCAGGCGTTCCCTTCTGACTCCTGACTTCCGATATGTATCAGCTAAACCTCCGCCTTGGGCCACTCGTATTGATAATAAGCGGCGCACGCTCCTTCCGTGGAAACCATACATGGCCCCACCGGCTGCAAAGGAGTGCATTTCCTGGCAAATAACGGGCAATCAGACGAAACTATTTTCCCCTTCAGGACATCGCCGCAGGCACAGCCCCTGGGCGGCGGGGATTCTGCAACATCAACCGGAAACCTTACAGCCGCGTCATAAAAAGAAAAACTGTCCCGCAGCGCCAGGCCGCTTTGCGGGACCTCGCCGAAGCCGCGCCATTGAACATTTACCGGCTCAAAATATTCTCTCATGATCTCTTTCGCTTTATTATTCCCTTCTTCCCGGACCAGGCGCGGGTAGCCGTTGACGGTTTCAGCCCGGCCGCCGGCAACCTGCTTCAGCAGCAAATAAACCGCCTTCATCAGATCAACCGGCTCGAACCCGGCCACAACAGCCGGCACATTATACTTCGTCGCGACAAAATCAAAAGCCCTTCTCCCCGTTACCGTGCACACATGCCCCGGCAGGAGCAGCCCGTCAATTTTTAATTCCGGATCGCTCAGCAAATTCTCCAGGACCAGCGGAACCGTCTTGTGAAAAGACAGCACCGCATAGTTTTCCAGGCCGCGGCTGCTGGCCGCGGCCACGCTTAAAGCGACGGCGGGCGCGGTAGTTTCGAAGCCGACCCCCAGGAAAACCACTTCATCTTGGGGATGTCCGGCGGCAAAGGTCACCGCCTCCGCAGGCGAGTAAAATATTTCCACCCGTGCGCCGCGAGCCCGCTCCTGTTCAAGTGAGGAGTTTGTGCCCGGCACCCGCATCATGTCCCCGAAAGTGCCGATAACCAAATCGTGCCGGGCAGCGGCAAGGGCTATAACCCTGTCTATGTCTCCCTGACTGGTGACACAAACCGGGCAACCCGGCCCGCTTCTCAGTTCCAGGCTGCCGGCCAGCAGGCTTCTTAAACCGCTTCTGGCAATCGCCATGGTATGCGTGCCGCAAACTTCCATAAATATCGCGGGCCGTCCCAAATGGCCGGCAACTTCTTGAGCCAGGGGAACCAGTTTGGCCAGTATCCTTTTGCCCAACTCCGGGTCGCGCAGTTTATTCAGCATGCAATATCTCCTCCCACAGCTCCAGGGAGATTTGAGCATCCTCCAAGTCGATTTTCCCAATCGCGTAACCCGCATGCACCATCAGATAATCTCCCGGAACGAGGTCCTCATCAATCAAAGCGATATCCACTTTCTTACGCACCCCGAAACTCTCCACAACAGCCCAACTCTCCGACCGGTTAACTTCCACCACTTTGCCCGGTATGCCTAAACACATTTTTCCCGCCACCTCCAGTGCGCAATCATGGCTTGCCCCAAAGCTATTCCGCCGTCATTGGCCGGCACCTGCCGGTGAAACAGCACTTTCAACCCGCGTGCGCTGAGCTCTTCTTTTGCAGCCCGGAACAGGTGCTGGTTTTGCCATGTTCCGCCGCTCAAAGCAACTTTATTGATGCCGGTGGCGGCAGATACCCGCTCTACCGCTTCACCGACCATGTTCGCCAGGGTCCGGTGAAACCTGGCGGATATCAACTGCACCGGCATTCCGGCCATTTTATCATTTATTATTGCCGCCAGCATTTTACCCGGGAGGATTATTCCTTCTCCAATTTCGTAAGGATAAGGTCGAATATCGTTATCGTCCGCCTGTTCCGAGACCGCTTCCCCCAACTCCACGGCCGCCTGTCCCTCATAAGTGCTTTCCCGGCATACGCCCAAAAGAGCGGACACGGCGTCAAAAAGCCGGCCGCAGCCTGAAGATAACGGGGAATTAAAGCCGCTGCTCACCATTTTTCCGATAACATCAAGATTTTTCTCCGGGAAAATCATCCTGGCGTACTCTTCTCCTTCTCCGCCCAGAAAAGCCAGCAGGTAAGCCACCGCCGTGCGCCAGGGCTGGCGGATGGCCGCCTCGCCGCCGGGCAGGGGAACATAAGCCAGGTGAAACCAGCGCTGAAAATGATCATAGTTCCCGCTGAGAATCTCAAACCCCCAAAGGCGGCCATCCGTGCCGTAGCCGGTGCCGTCAAGGACCGCCCCAAGCACTTCTTCGTTTTCCAAACCGTTTTCGGCCAGACAACTGGCCAGGTGGGCATGGTGGTGCTGCACCGCGAAATAAGCCCGCGCCGGAATTTGGCGGGCCACCCGGGCGGAAGCGTAGCCCGGATGAGCGTCATAGGCCACGATTTCCGGGGTTGCGTCAGTTAATTTGCGCATATTGAAAAAACTGGTTAAGAGATTTTCCTCTCCTGCCAGGCTGTCAATTTCCCCAATGTACTGGCTCATAAAAGCAAGGTTTTTCTTGAGCAGGCAAAAGCTGTTTTTCATCTCCCCGCCGATCCCCAGGATAACCGGCTCATCCCCGCGGCGGGACACCAGCACGGGATGCGGAACATAACCCCGCGAGCGGCGGTAGATCTGGGTTTCCCCGTCAACAACCCGGATCAGGGAATCATCGCAGCGGTTGACTATTTCTCTGTTGTGCTGAAGAAAGTAATCGGCAATGCCGCCGAGCTCGTCCGCCGCCCGGCTGTTGTCTTTAACCAGGGGCAGATCGCTGTAATTCCCGCTGGTCATGACCAGCACATCGAAAGGCCCGCTGAATAAAAGCAGGTGCAGCGGCGTGTACGGCAACATCACTCCCAAAGTTTTTAAACCGGGCGCGAGTTCTTCCGGCAAGGCCCTGTCGGGCTTTACCGGTAAATGTTTCTTTAAAATGACGATCGGCGCCAGCGGGGAAATTAATAGCTCTTTCTCTTTTTCCCCGGCCGCACAGTATTTTTGCACAGTCTCCAGGTCCCGGCACATCACGGCGAAAGGCTTGGCGTCTCTTCCTTTACGCCGGCGCAAAGCCTTTACAGCCTCCGTATTCTTCGCGTCACAGGTCAGGTGATAGCCGCCGAGTCCTTTTATCGCGAGGATGCTTCCAGCCCGCAAAACATCCCAGCAGGTTTGCAGCCAGTTTTCCTGCCCGGCTACCCTTCCCGCGTTGCTGTCCAGCACTTCCACGCGCGGCCCGCAAACGGGACAGGCTGTCGGCTGCGCGTGAAACCTTCTGTCCGCCGGGTCATGATATTCCCGGGCGCACTGGCCGCACATGCTGAAAGACGCCATGGAGGTCTTGGGCCGGTCGTAGGGAACCTCATTAATAATGGTAAAGCGTGGGCCGCAATTTGTACAGTTGGTAAAAGGATACCGATAATGCCGGTTCTTCCTGTCAACAATCTCTCTGGCGCAGTCCGCGCATATGGCCACATCCGGAGGTACGAGCGCCTCCTTCTCTTCGCCGGGGCTGCTTGGCAGAATAACAAAAGAAGTATAGCCGGCCGACGGCATTTTGCTCAGCTGGCAATCGCTGATCATGGAAAGCCGGGGCGGGTTATTTTTTAATTCGCTTAAAAAGCCGGCAATATGGTCTTCTTCGCCCTCCGCTTCGATCACAACTCCCCGGCTGGAGTTCAGCACACTGCCCTTGATCCCCCAGGCTTGCGCGAGGTTATAAACAAAGGGGCGGAAACCCACCCCCTGCACAACGCCTTTAATCACAACGCGGTAGCGTATAACTGTCTTATCCCCGGGTTGAACCTGTCGCGTCACTGCCGCCAATCCCCCAAATCTTCAGCACAGAGCCTTCACTATTTTCTCCAATTCAACAGCAAAATCCGTTTTCAGCAGTTTAAGCGGGTCTCCAAGAGCATCTTCGAGGCTATAATCAAACAATATTGAGCCTAAAAAGGGAACCTCGAAACAACTCAACTCTTCCTTTACGGCTGACTGTTCTTTTAACCGCATATTTTCAAGCACACCGGCCACAGGTATCCCAAGCTCCTTAAGCACTTGCAGCTCTTTTTTCGCCACTGCCAGGGCTACCCGCGACTGGGTGGTAACAATGAGAAACTCCACCCTTTTAATCAAACGGATAATATCCAGGGCCGGATCACCGGTACCCGGCGGCATGTCGATGATTAAGAAATCCAACTCGTTCCACCTGGTTATCGCGAGCAGTTCTATAATCGCGTTGGAAACTTCGCTCCCCCGCAGCGGGACAGGATTGTAGCCGGCAAAATAAGTAATCGACATGAACCTGATGCCGAGAACCTCCGGGGGAATAATTCCCTTGTCCTCTTCCGGGAAAACCCCTTCAATGCCCAGGATCACATGATCGGAAGGCCCGCAAAAGTCCAGGTCCAGCAGGCCGGTCCGGAAGCCCTGTTTTGTCAAGAGCAGGGCCAGGGCGGAAGCAGTCAGGCTTTTGCCGATGCCCCCTTTCCCCCCTGATACGGCGATTATTCTTTTAACATTCTCAAATCTTTTATCAATGATATTTAGCCTGGGGTCCATTATCTCTCCCCTTCGATGTAATCTATCCAGACCCCGCGCCCTTTGGCAATCTCAAAATCAGGACTGCCGCAGCGGGGACACCTCATATAAATGTGCGCCACTTCCGGAATAAAATGAATCGCTTCCGACTCTTCTTCCGGCAGCTTGCCGGCGGCATCCCGAAAATTCCACTCATTCCGACAAACATTGCATTTCAAAGTGCTTTCATCAATCTCAATATCTATCCTGGCCATATTTAGCGGTATGCTGGATAATGGCAGGACATTTTCCAGGGCAAACTTAAATATATCCAATTCTATTTGCTGCAATTCACCCACTTTGACTTTAACCATGGTTATATCTTTAAGCTTTTCTTTAGCAGCCTCTTCATTAACGGTAAACACTATCGATTCCGCCAACGCCCACTCATGCACTTTAACACATCCTTGCAGTTGCTTTAATACTTGAGTCTATTATAACCCGAAAGACTGTATACAAAAAGGATACAGCCCTTTTTTTCTAAACGCGCCCTAACGGCCGGGTACCCAATACGCGGCACAAACAAATATAATTCGACCAGTGCAGTAAAAATTCCTGCCGTCAGCGATTCATAAATATTAACCAATTAACTAATTGCAACATAAACTTACATAGTAGGATGAAATATCCATGAAAGGAGTGGACTCTAATTGTTGGCGCGACTTAAAGCCAATAAAGGCAAGAAAATTATACTTGAACTTACCAATGGAAGAATACTTAATGGCGCAGTCATAGCAATCGACCAGGAATTCGTAAGTTTTGAAACCGATAGTGGCGTTGGGACAATTCCCATCAGCACTGTCCAAATTATCTGGGAACCCTTAAAACGTTCTCTAAGCGAAGAAAATATGGAGGTTTTCGCGCAAAAATTAAGAGATTACAAGGAGCAAATTGCTTGTACCGGCGCTCAATTTATGGGCAGCGATCCACAAGCGGAAATTGCCTGCACCGGCTTTCCTGCTTTCACTTGCCGTCAGAGTTATATCTGCAGGCCACCGGATCTCTGTTCGTTTTCATTTGCCTGTCCGGGCAGATACGTTCCTGGTCCTCCCTCAGCCGGCGGCGGATGCCCGATATTCCTCTGCGGCCCATTTCAGTTCGGGCAGCCCTGCGGGCCTTTCCAATTCGGCTGCCGACCTTTTGTGTTCGGATGTGGACCCTTCCAGTTCGGGCAGCCTTGTGGACCATTTCAATTTGGGTTGCCTTGCGGACCCTTCCAATTTGGTGGTTCACAGTGCGGCGTACTAGGCGGCTTCGCCTGCCCAGGTCAGCAATTTATCGGCGTAGCTGGACCTCAGGTGGGCTCCCCAAGTGGTGCTCCCGGAAGTCCATACTTCCCCGGCGCGCAGTTTGCGGAAGCGCCGGTGCAGTCACCAGGCATGGTATCCGGAATGGCGCAGGAAACCCATATGCCGCCAATGGATTTCTCGGTTAAAGAAGATAAAGATAACAAATAATGGTAAAACATACGATTATAAATTATATCTGTCGTTTAACATTAAGAGCCCGCGGGCTCTTTTTTATACCAAACCACTATACTATATTAATCGCATTTCTCAGTACCCCGGGTCATCAACCAGTTCCTTCCGGTCAATGACCGGGGCGGCTCAACCAGCCATTCTCTCATTATATTTAAACTGTCCTAAAAGTTTTTAATAATCGCAGGTAATGATTTGCTTCCCGGAGCACATGGTCACCTAATAGAGGCAGAATAATGGATCTGATTTTACATGCTAGAATACCCTCTGTACCTTGCCGCTTGAAATCCCTTATTCTTACAGTCGCATTTAAGCTTTCCCGGGTAACCGGAGGTAAAAGAGTAACTTGGTTGTGTGTAGCCAGTGCCCTTGCTGTAAGCACATCAAACTCTTTCCCAAAATTATTGGCTATTTCAAATAAAGCCTCCTCGGTAGGATCTAAAAGACCTCTGATAAACTTCGCATGTTCGGCCATAATCCTGTTCCAAAAAGATTCCTGCTCAACTGCAAATCCTGCTATATCAACCATTACTCTTTGTTGCAATCTTGTGAGCAAAGTAACAAACAATATCGCTTCCCTGCGAATATGGTCAATTAAGAGCGGGTAATTGAATGTAAAAAGCCTACAAGCCAAAACACCGTTCAGCACTATTGTCTTAAAATTAATCAAATCTTGAGTAATGGTAATCGCTCTCTGGTTTAAATCAACAACCCGTTGAGTCAGCATTTGAGTATTTAATTGTTGCATCCCCTTAGTTAGAGCAAGTTCCGCTGTGGTAAGACTGGTATCAATGGTAATGCCGGTGAAGAATTCTGATGCCTTCTCAGCGTTTAGTGTGAACTCAGTGACTATTTCCCCTGAAGACGCAACATCAGGGCTGATAAATCCGTCGGCGAGTGACACAGCCTCTTTTAATAAATCTTCAAACTGTTTCTTGAATGCATCCGCCTGACTGGCCAAATTTGAACACACAGGCGTGAATCCTCCTTCCAGGAAGAAGGAGTGTTCCTTCATTATCCTTAAAAAGAACAGGTGCAAATCCAGTGATTGCCTGATAAAATCTTCATTGGAAAACATAACTTATCTCCTTTCACCAACCCTTACGTTAGCAGATAAACCTCTTCCTGTTATTGATAATTTGCTCCTCTTAAATTGCTAATAAGAAAGCCGTGATGTTATATATGCCACGGCTTTCCAGAAGGACCACAGACCCTTATTTACTGTTTTTTACTTCTAAAGCTGTTTGAAGGCTTTTTCTTAACCCATCAACATCTACCTCACCGCAAATTATCACAACAATACTGTCCTTAATTTCAAGGCGGCAATTGCATTCCCTCTCCTCGCCATATCCGCATCCCATTTGAATTCCCTCCTTCCGGGTTGAATTATCTGGTGCACCTCGGTCTAAAACATAATATGTTTTTCGAGTGGAAATGGTTAATAATACCATGGGAAACTATTCCTGAAAGGTGACTTTTGGTCTTGATGTTTTGATGGGGTGTCATTTAAACGCCCCTAATTTTGCGGCAAGGTAAAAAAATCTTCGGAATTATCTTGCTTTTTTCTGGGAAAAGTGTATACTGTTGTTATTCGCCTCATTTGAGGTAGTATTAGGAGGTAAGATATTTGACAGGTAAAGTAAAATGGTTTAATGCGGACAAAGGCTTCGGATTCATTGAAACCCCTGAAGGGAATGACGTTTTTGTTCACTTTTCCGCAATTCAGGCAGACGGCTTCAAAACACTGGATGAGGGACAGAATGTTGAGTTTGACATCGTTCAGGGTAATAAAGGGCCGCAAGCAACCAACTTGATAAAATTATAGGATAAAAGATTTCTTTTATATATAATTGTATCGATTAGAACAGCCGGAACAACCGGCTGTTCTAATTTTTACCTTTCTCTCACCGGGTGACGAATTGAGATCGGGTTTATACCGACACCCCCAGTTAAAACAAAGGGATGTTCTAAGGTGGAACACCCTCGGCTAAAGCTACTGTGTTTAAGGTCTCCCATCTTTTTGCCAGTTTAATCTATAAATAGCTCCGTTTCACACCGATAGCGCGGTAGCTCTGGCTCACGGCAATGCAATAGAGAAGGCCTTTGCTCCTGTAAAGTGCTATTAGTCACTCTGTACCAGCGCCGGTGCCAAGCCAGTGAGCAAAAAACTTGATAAACAACTTATATTCTTAAGGTAATATGCAATAATAAATAAAAAAAGATGGGGAAGGTGCAATCTTGAACTTAACAAATTTAACCAATATTTTTTCAGAACAGCAATTGAATAAAATGAATTGGGGAGAGGCATTAGGATTATGGGATATCACCAGATTTAAGGTAATTGGGTTAACTCTGATAGAGAGCTATTTAGCTCAGGCTAAAGACATTGAACTTAAAAATTCAATAAATAGTGGTGTCGAAATGCTTATTATTCCCCACATAGAAAAGTTACAGAAGTTTATGCACAAAGAAGGGATAGAGGTACCTTCTGTACCTCAACGGAAAAACCTTGATATTATAGGAAAGCAAATTGAACCCAATACTATAATTCAAGATGATGAGATTGCCAACAGTCTAAGAGAAGTCTACAGGCTTGGATTGAACCTCGATATGCGGGCATTAACCTCTTCAATAAGGGATGACGTCAGAAACCTGATTTGGAATATCTTGACCGATGATTATAAAGGTTTTGATGCAATGATAAAACTTCACAGAAAAAAGAACTGGCTCAGTCCTCCCCCGACCATATAAATTAAATCCAGATTTGATGATTAGGATTATTTCATCATACTATATTTTTGTTTTTCATAAGATAATGGCAACAGCTTCCAGTCTCGGAACCCTTTGCCATTGCTTAATTTCATTGGTGCGCCCGGAGAGACTCGAACTCCCGACACGCGGTTTAGGAAACCGAGAAAACCCTTTTGGAGCAGTTTGGACTTTTTAGGAAAAACCTTGCAAATCGAGGGCACTGAAAAAGCCACTATTTTATAAAGCGGTGGCTTTTTCAGCGCATATATATTCATTTAAAAATCAATCTGAACATCAAAATAGTATTGAAAATAAAATAAGCTGCAACATTATATCGCTTTTAGTTCGTTTAATTTCACGATTCTTTTTACATTCACCACAAAGGCCGTGAAATAGGTTTGTAATCGCATAGCGACAAGGCCCACGGTATCTGCTCTATCAAGACCGTGGGCCACTTTCATTTCACCG